>CALDGT010000728.1 GCA_937942935.1 uncultured Chloroflexota bacterium
GGTTGAGGGTGATGGCTTTGTGCTGTTCATAGATTATTTATTCACAACCGTCACCGATGATGTATTTGAGGCGTTGCCAGATGTAAATACATTGGAATTCACAGTAACTTGTGATGCAGAATGGTGCAGTGATTGATTAGGTGCATCGAGGCATCATTTTTTATCATCATGGTGGGATATACGGGCGCAAGCGCCCTAATCCTACCCTACCAGATAATTGGTTTGTAAGGTAAGACTAGCCATAGGCATATATCCCACCGCCCCATCGTTCATAGATGTATGTGCCACCACATAAATACCCAAATTTTTAGGAAATAATATCTCATGTCCAAATTACAACAACGACTCGGACTCAATCGGTATGATGCCGATACAGAATACAAATTATCTATCCAATATTATCTTAAGCGCCAACTCACAGAGGCGGTATTGGCAGTCGAAAAAGCCATCAATTTACTGCCGACCAATGCCGAATATATCGCCGCACGCGGGTTTTATTATTTAGAAGATGGCGCAGAAAAAGAGGCAAAGCGCGATTTTGAAAAGGCGCTTGAATTATTTCCGTATGAAGTATTGGCGCATGTTGGCTTAGGCACACTCGCCTATCGCAATAGCAAATGGGATAACGCGCTAGAACATTTCACCAATGCCTATCGTGCCGACCCCAAACGAGCAGAAACACTCTATTATTTGGCGTTGTGTCATCATCGCAAATTGCAAAATAAAGAGGCGCTCGATTGGATGACAAAAGCACTTGCGCTGATGGAAAAATCAAATGACAAGCGCAAGGGGGATGCACAAAAGTGGGTCAAGCAATTTGAAAAATTAATCAGTGGTAATTAATTCATGCCCTCGCCTGCGACTTGGCAATCAATTGATATGCTTCTTCAATCGTATCTACAAATTGGGTTTGTTGTGCAATTTTGGGGGTGAATTTAGATGCCATTTTCACAATCCCTTGCAAATGCACATCGGCATTCACAATCACCACAAGGCGTTGATTGGCTGGCATAATTTTGTTGGCATAATGAGACCCGCGCAAAAATCCTTCGATATTGGGGCGCACATCATTCAATATAATCATCACATCTACAGGGTGTGCTACTGTATTCAGCATAGTCGCACTCAATAACGAAACGGCTTTGTAATCTGTGGTCGAGACATGACCAGTATAAATCTGACGGATAATCGTCTTTTCTGGATTATCCCATATCACTTGAGTTGGCAATTGATTATTTCCTTTGTGTGTGTGTCGTTTATAGTCCTAATTTCTTTCCATCATCCCAGAATTTATCGAGTTCTGCGAGGGTGAAATCGGTGAATGGTTTGCCACTTTCTGCCACCCGCTTTTCGACATATTCAAAGCGCCGATATACCTTCTCGTTGGCTTTCTTGAGCGCCAATTCGGGGTCTATTTTCATCCAACGCGCCCAATTGACCAATACAAAAAATAAATCCCCCACTTCTTCAAATAAATGGGCGGGGTCGTCTTCGGCTTGGGCTTCTAATACTTCGGCTAATTCTTCGCGGATTTTATCTACTACCCCTTGCGCGTCTGACCAATCGAATCCCACTCGCGCCATGCGGTCTTGATATTGTGTGGCGACCATCAGCGCGGGCATCACTTTTGGCACACCCGCCAACATGCTCTCGAATGTCTCTTTTTTCTCGGCTTTTTCTTTGGCTTTAATCGCTTCCCAATTTGTGACCACTTGCTCGGCGCTATCTACGCTCACTTCATCGGGTTTCCACACATGCGGATGACGGCGAATCATCTTGGCATTGATATGACGCAAGACATCGCTCATATAAAATTCGCCTTCATCAATTGCAATTTGGGTGTGTAACACCACTTGGAGCAACAAATCGCCCAATTCTTTTGCCAATTCTTCTGGGTCATCATCTTCAATGGCTTGAATCGCCTCATAAGATTCTTCTAGCATGTATTTAATCAAGGTTTGGTGGGTTTGTTTTCTATCCCAAGGACACCCTTCTGGCGCACGCAAATGCGCGACAATTTCTTGGAATTGCTCAAAACTACTCATCTCCCCCAATGCAGGCAAATAAAGCGATGTGGTGTGTCCGATATGCTCGCTATGGTCAATTTCGTATAAAGCGACTTTTTCGACCTTTTCGGATGATGTCCCCGCCGAATGGATGAGCATCACCTCAAACTCATCTGGATATTGATTCATCAGGGTGAGCTTTATATCAGAGGCGACCATCTGGCTATATACCTGACCAATAATCGCGGGGTAATCGGGGTTAATCGGCGGGTGATACATCGTGATGAGGTCTAGTCCATCTAAAAATTGTATCCCATCCAGTGCATCATAGCCAATCAGACGGAGCATCGGTTCAATATAGCTAATCCCACTGACCATTTCTACAGGGATATTTTCGGCTTGAGCGCGAGATAATAATTTTTGAGTGGTGGCTTCGCCCACAAATGGGTCTCCGGGGACAGCATACACAATATCGCCATCCTGAGAAGCAATGATGAGCGCATCCACAATGCGGTCATAAACCGCGCCAAAATTAGCTTTGGAGTTATATAACCCATCAAATGAGTGATACACCGCCCCTTTTGGCAAAAATGGCACGCATTGGTGTTCGTTGGTACGCAAATAAACCCGTTTGGCATTTTCTAAAATGCGCCACGCCTTGCGCGAGATGTCATCCACATCCCCCGGTCCAAGCCCGATGATTGTAATAGTCATTTTTCAAATTCCTTTTGTCTCTAAACTATGCCTATTTTACCCGAATTTTTGCAAATGTCTGCTATGGCGCTATAATTTTTATCTTCTTAACCTCACCAAAATTAATGGGGGCAATTATGCGAGTTATAACCTCCTTACAACGCACATTAAAACATATCATCAAAAACTTAGATGGGTACTTGGTCACATTTTTAACAATATTTTTTGTGGTATTAGACTTTTTTGGCGATACCATCAATGACAGCCTCAAAATCAATGCGATATTAGTCGCGCTAGGGTTAATTGCATTCCGACTAACCCGCCCCAATGAATCTGCGAAATCATTAGATACTTTTTTGAATGACCGCGCTGGATTGCCCAAATTAGCGGAAACACTCCAACAAACCGAAGAATTGTGGATTTATGCCCCATCTGCCGCGAATTTTTTGCGCGGGGATAATTTGGGTCTCATCCGCAGGCATATCTTAGATAATCCAAAAGGGCATTTGCGCGTTCTCATGCAAAATCCCAATGAACAAGAGGCGCTTCATATTCTCATCAACCATTTGGATAAAGGCTTGGTTGAGCAAGATTATCAAGCCATGCCCGATGAGATTAAATCCACCCTCAACCAACTCCATTCACTCCAAACTCGTGGAAATAAGGGGAAATTGAGTTATGGTTTTTTGAATTATGGGTTAGGATTTAGCATTGTCATTTTTAACCCTCATAAAGTGACAGGATTTGTCATCTTAGAGATTCATGGTTTCATGAATCAAGATACCAATGCTCGGATGCACATTCGGATTGAACGCCAAGAATCGGAGACATGGTTTAATTATTGGCTCGACCAAATGCGCGATATGTGGGAAAACGCAACAGAAAAATATGAAAAAGAATCCGCATAAACAAAAATTCCCCGTGATTGGGGAATTTTTGAACTGCTTCTAACGTTTGGTATAGGTTGGGGCTTTACGCGCACGTTTGAGACCGGGTTTCTTCCGTTCTTTCTCACGCGAGTCACGAGTGAGGTATTCGGCATCACGCATACGAGAACGTAAATCGGGGTCAATCTTGAGGAGCGCACGCGCCACACCAAGTTTAATAGCATCGCGTTGACCACTAATCCCACCGCCATTGACATGAATAGTCATATCATAGCTACTTTCTTGCCCAATGAGGGTGAGTGGCTCAACCATGATTTCATAATCACCAGAGCGGGGCAAATAATCACGCCCGTCTTTGTCATTAATCAACACATTGCCTGTCCCATTGGGGTACAAACGAACACGCGCAGTTGCAGATTTGCGCCGACCAATTCCTTCATAATATTGCGACATCGCTCATCTTCTCCTTAAAGTTCCAACGTTAACGGTTGTGGATTTTGTGCGGCGTGTGGATGGTCTGCACCAGCATAAATCTTCAGTTTTTTAATCATCTGACGACCTAAGCGGGTTTTTGGCAACATACCACGAATCGCAATTTGAAGAGGACGGTCTGGGAATTTCGCCAGCAAGTCGCGCAAATTCATCTCAGTGAGACCACTGGGATAATTGGAATGGCGATAATACATTTTGTCATCCATGCGTTTGCCTGTGACGGCAATTTTGGCGGCATTGATGACCACAACATAATCCCCTGTATCCAAGTTAGGGGTATAGATGGCTTTATTTTTGCCTTGCAAAACAGGGGCAATCTTAGAAGCCAAACGCCCAAGGGTTTGTCCTTCGGCATCAATAATCCACCAACGACGTTCACGTTCAATGTCGGTTGGTGTTGTTACAAATGTTTTGATTCTCATAAAATCTCCTCAAGCGGGCAAAATTGCTCCGCTATCAATTCAACAAAAACTTAGATTTGTGCCACCAAATTTATAAAAAAAGAGGGGTTTTGCGAAGCATTAGGTATTATCATCTGAATAGCGTACTTTTTCAAGCACTAATCCATTTGGAGGGGCAATTTGTTGAATCTTTTCCATCGCACCATCGGCAACAATTTTTTCAAATTCATCTGGCAAAAGTATCCCCCGCCCCACTGCAATCTGCGCCCCTACCATCCGCCGTACCATGTGATATAAAAAAGCATTCGCCTCTACGGTATAGCGCAATAAAACCCCACTTGCAATCGGTTCAGATGACCATTCAGAGACCAGCACCTCGCGGATGGTGTTATCGTGTCCCATGGGGTCATGACCAAATGCCCTAAAATCGCGCCTGCCTATGAGCATCTTGGCAACCTCTTCTAACCCAGAAAATGAGATATGACCATAAATATGCCACGCCGAGTTGCGATACAACGGATGGCGATAGGGCGTATTGATGACTGTATACACATATCGGCGCGAAATTGCCTGATAACGGGGGTGAAACCCTTCTTGTTGGCGAATGGATTGTAAGGCGATGTCGCTCGGCAGATTCGCATTGATGGCGCGGAGCAAAATTTCATTGGCATGATTCCATATCACATCAAAGGCGACCACCTGACCACTCGCATGAACACCTGTATCTGTCCGCCCTGCCCCAATAACAGTGACCGATTGCCCCGTCACCTTTTGAATCGCCAGTTCAAGCATGAGTTGGATGGTTGGGGTATCTCCCTGTCGCTGAAATCCCAAATAGTGTGTGCCATCATAAGCCAAAATTGCGCGGTATCGTGTCATTCAACCTCATCTCTCA
>CALDGT010000729.1 GCA_937942935.1 uncultured Chloroflexota bacterium
TAATAGCATACCATCTCCAGTTGTATTGGTAATGACACCACCACTATCCGTCACGCCCGTACCATTCACAGTGAAGCTCCCTGTCGTATTTTGGATGATGATACCATTTGCCGCGCCACCAAACATCGAAACAGCCTCGGTGGTGATATTAATCGCCCCATTGTTGATGTTAATGACGGGTCTGTTGGATGTAGAGATATCGGCGGTAGATACCGTGCCGATGTTCAGGGTGCCAAAATTGATGGCTTCGATGGCAGTGGCATTGAAGCCTGTTAATCGTGGATAAGATTGCAAGGTGAATGTGCCAGAGGTGTTATTCAAGGAAATTGCGCCACCTGATTCGGTAGTATTATTATCATAATCCGTCAACATCACGTCGAAGGTGATGGTATCCATGTTAGTGTTGCTAATATCCACACAATGATTATCTACGCCGATATTCCCATCGCAGAAGGCTTCACCATTGGCGATACTCAAGCGCCCACTCCCCTGACTGATGAGGGCGGCGAAACTGGCGACATCGGGTACCCCCGCGTCAATGCGCAAGAAATTGAAACTAATCGGATTTGCCGCGCCTGTGCTATCTAAGAAGATACCCACCGCACCAGTCATCGGTACTGTTGGAGTCCCGACAAAGACATTATCAGTGAAAGCGATTGTGCCTGTACCAGCGATAATTTCGATACCGCGATTGGTGACAGAAGTATGGCGGATAGTTCCCCCATAAGTTACATTAGCGGTGCTGTTATTGATACGGAACGAAATCCCGTTCACGTCCTCAATGGATGACCCCGCCGAGACAAAGTTCATTGTCCCAGACGAGCCATTTTCGATATTCACGCCCGCCGTGCCTGCGCTGATGGCTAAATTGCCGTTGATGATATAGTTGCCATCGGCATCAACGAACTGGACACCATTGCCTGTCGCGCTGGAATGGCTGATGCCACTCAAGAAATTGAGCGTGCCTGTATTATGACCGCCAGAGACATTCAACAAACTGCCTGTCCCGCCAGTTTTGCTCACCGTTGAGAATAAAGTCAGCGAGACTGTCCCACCACCGATGGCGATTGTATTGACGTTGGCGTTGTTGGTGATAGCGCCACCCGTGTTGCTGACTGCGCCCGCCATATTGGTTAGGTTAATGGCGGGTGCGGTGTGCGAGGTGCTGGTGAGGGTTTCAAATGCGGTATTGAGCGTGCCTCCGTTGGTGAAACTGAGCAACCCACCAGAGCCTGTGATATTGGTCTCAGTAATGAGAGCGGTGCCAATGTTGATGGCGCTGGTGAGGGCGTAGCCTGTGGTGTTATCAATGCGAATCCCGCGAATGATGTTATTAGATGCCAATACCAGACAGTTGTTGGTGCTGGTGAAAACGGGGTCTGTGTTACTGAAAGCTGGGAAGCTACTGCCCGCCACCGGGGTTACACCGCTAATCGCCGCGAGGGTAGATGTAGACCCATCGCCAACGAAGCGTTCCCCAGTTTCGAGGGTGTTATTCAAGCAGGTATAATTTCCATTCGCCACAAAAATCGTGTCGTTGGTGGTATCCAACGCGGTGGGTGCGCTTAAATCTGGCGCTGGGCAGGCTTGTGTGCCTGTATAAGCACCCAAACAGGCGAATGGCGCGGGTGGTGCGGTTGGGGT
>CALDGT010000730.1 GCA_937942935.1 uncultured Chloroflexota bacterium
GGGACAGAAAATATCATCACATTACGCCGTCCACATGCCGATGTGACGACGGGTTATATTTTGGCGACCATCCCGATTAATGATTCGACCACCAGATTTTATACCGTAGAAGTACGCGATTTGAGCAGTTATGATGTGAATGTGCCTGCCGCCGCCGTGGTTATTCATCATGTGGATTTAAGTCGGTCTGGGAACACGGGTCCCGCGCTGGTGGTGGATGATGTTACAGACGGAAATAACAATGTGAATGATGTCGGTTCACAATGGCAAACAGGGGAGACTTTTACCGATACGACGAATCGGATTAGTATCCGCGTCATTAGTAAAACAGGCAGTGATTACACGGTTGAAATCAAGAATAAGCCGTCTATTTTCTTTACCGAAAATGAATTGCTGGCATATTTGCAAGCGAATGAGTCCGATGGCATCAGCTATTATCTGGTCGATTTTGTCACGGGTTCCGCGATGATTTATGCGACTGTGAATGGCGAAACAGTGCAAGTGATGGTGACAACCAATAGTGGCACAGGGTCGGCATTAGTACGGTTTAATATTGTCCAAATGATTGTCCCATATAATGAGAATCAACAAGGTGGCGGGCGTGGCAATCAAAATCCGGGTGGTGGCGGTGGCGAAACTCCACCACCAACTGTATCCACAGAGGCACAAGAACTCATCAACCGCCATTTGTTGCAACATTTAGATGTGGCGTTGGATGCTCTCATCCCGACCAAAATCGCAAATGCCGATGTTGAGGAAATTTTCTTCAATATGTCTCTGATGGGGATTGTGGTCAAAGAATAGCGCAATTTTGCTAGAAATACCCAGAAGCGCCCACATCATTGTGGGCGCTTTTTTAGTCTATCATCCAGCCCCAAGCGTCGCCGTCAGACCATCGCGTGTATTGAGATGATGAGGTAACAGGGCGTTATCGAGCAGGCGGGTTTTGCCAAATCGCACCGTCAGCGACAATAACAACGGTTCATCGGCGGTTGGCATGTCGCCCATGCCCCAATCGGCGGCGGGGATGACGGCAATTGGGGCGAGTGTGCGTGCCAGATTGAGCGCAATATAATCAGCACTCGCCAGTGATTCTTTTTGGATTTCATCCAAAACTGCGTTTAATAATGCCGATGGATTGCGCTCCCCAGTTTCATATAATGCCGATGCTCGCATAATCCCGCGTGAAAGACAAACCGCACCTGCCCGTTGTTCTGGTGATAGATACACATTACGGGAACTCATCGCCAAACCATCCGATTCGCGCGAGGTCGGGATGACAGCAATACTGAGGGGCATGTGCAAATCGCGCACCATCCGTTGAATGACACAAACTTGTTGGGCATCTTTTTGTCCAAAATAAGCGATGGTCGGTTGGCTGAGGTTAAATAATTTGGCGACAACGGTTGTCACCCCACGAAAATGAGTCGGGCGTATTGCCCCTTCTAACCCGCGTGTGATATTTTCGACTGTGATATAAGTCTGATACCCCTGTGGATACATATTATCGGGGGTGGGCAAAAAAACCGCATCTACCCCCGCATCC
>CALDGT010000731.1 GCA_937942935.1 uncultured Chloroflexota bacterium
GGCGGTATTTTGCTCGGAATCGTCTTATTCCTCTCATTTTTCATCACAGGCAATGGCTTAGGCGCGAGTGGTGGTATGAATCGGCTCATCGTATTTTTTGAAGATGCCCTATTACCAGACCACATAGACCGCACCGCCTATCTCATCACCATGGCGGGTGGAGAATCGAATCCACTCGATAACTGGGTGGTGTTCGTCACTATCGGCACTGTGATGGGTGGGTTTTTATCGGGTTGGTGGAATGGACGAGTCAAATTAGAGACCAATCGCGGACCGCGCATGTCTGTAAAAACCCGTTGGATGATGGCATTCATCGGCGGGGCATTTATGGGTTATGGCGCACGCTTGGCGCGGGGATGTACCTCTGGTCAAGCCTTATCTGGCGGGGCGGTGTTATCGCTCGGCAGTTGGGCATTCATGTTCTCTGTATTCGCAGGCGGATATGCTCTCGCCTATTTCGTCCGCAAATTCTGGCTATGAGGAGATAACCTATCATGACATTTCCACTCGATTTAGCAAGTTCATTAGGGCATTGGGGGCAATATATCGTTTATTTGCTCATCGGCATGGGATTTGGTGCGGCGCTCGAAATGGCAGGATTCGGTGTTTCAACACGTCTGGCTGGTCAATTTTATTTCCGTGACCAAACGGTGTTAAAAGTGATGTTCACCGCGATTATCGTGGCGATGGTGTTGGTCTTTGGCGCAACGGCACTCGGCTTGTTGGATTATAACCTCATCTGGGTGAACCCGACTTATCTGGTACCCGGAATTGTGGGTGGGTTGATTATGGGTGTTGGTTTCATCGTCGGCGGATTTTGTCCGGGGACATCGCTTGTCGCCAGCGCGACCCTCAAATTAGATGGTATTTTCTTCACGCTTGGCGCATTCTTTGGCATTTTCTTATTCGGTGAAACAGTCGGGCTATTTGAAGATTTTTGGTTCTCGACTTATATGGGACGCCTGACCCTACAAGATTTCTTTGGGGTAGATGCGGGCATTGTCGTGGTTGGTGTGGTCATCATGGCTTTGGTCATGTTCTTTGGCGCAGAATATTTGGAACAATGGTTTGGCAAAAAAGACCGCAAACTCGCCCCCAAATGGCGTTATGGTGCAGGTGGGACATTGTTGGTGATGGCTGGCGCGATTTTGGTAATTGGTCAACCCACCACCGAAACCAAATGGGCATGGATGGAAGCCGAAAAAGCACCCCTACTAGCAGAACGGACGGTGATGGTATCGCCCGCAGAAGCATTGGATTATATGTATGACAACAAAGTGCAAATGCGTCTGATTGATTTGCGGAGCGAAGGCGATTTTAATACCTTCCACCTCTCAGGCGCAGAAAATGTGCCATTTGCAGAGTTACCCAATTATATCCCCGATTGGCAGGTCGAAATCACGAGTGATATGGTGGTGTTGCTCATCGGAAATGGCGAGACAACAACCATCGAAGCATGGAAGATGTTAACAGCAGAGAGTATTCCGAATGTCTATATTTTGGATGGTGGAATGAATCATTGGATTACCACATTCGACACACCAACCGATGGCATAGACCTCACCCCACAACAAGTCGGGGATGACCAGCTAGGGTTTATATTCCCATTGGCACGCGGAGCATGGATGCCATTGGCGCGTCCAAATCCAGATGTGTTCAATTTAGAATATACGCCCAAGATTGTGTTACAAAATAAACGTGGTGCAACAGGCGGAGGATGCGGTTAGTCCACGCTTAGGCTACGATTTTATAACGCGATGCGCGTAAGCACACGATTTGGGATACAATCTAAATAGATTGTTATAAACCGAAAGGGACAACTATGAAAAAACTCTCGCTCGTCGGATTCATCCTAATCGTGTGCTTCACAATGGTGCTTGCCAGTGTGTATGCACAAGATTCAACACCTATCAACCCAGGCGATACGGTCAATGGCACACTCAGCGCCGATTCTAATGGGCAACTCTCTTATACATTTACAGGAACAGGGAACACAGAAGTTATCATCACCATGACATCAAATGATTTTGATGCGTATTTGGTATTAACCGATTCTGCTGGGACTGTCATTGCAGAAGATGATGATAGTGGTGGTCGTCTGAATGCCCAAATTACGACTGTATTGCCAAATGACGATACTTACACCATTATTGCGACCAGTTTACGGGCATACCGCTCACAGGGGCAATTCTCTGCGACAGGGACATTCACCCTCACCTTATCTGGTAGTGGCAATGGGACAAATACAACCCCAACCCCATTACCTCCAGCAACCCCCGTTCAAGTTTTGCCAACCCCAACCTTAGCATTTAATACACCAGAACCAACGCCTATCTCTGGCACCCCTACCCCATTCACACCATCCAATCCAGAATTAGCGGGGACAATCAGTTATGGGCAAAGTATTGGGTCTAGTATCCCCCAAACTTATGCACAACAACGCTATAGCTTTAGCGGGACGGCTGGCGATGTGGTCGAAATCACCCTCATTTCTGCCGATTTTGATGGTTATCTGTTCTTATACGATTCGGCAGGTGTTGTCCTCATGCAAGATGATGATGGCGTAGGCGACCGTAACCCGCGCATTGTCTATACCCTGCCTGTCACAGGTGAATACATCATCGGCGCAGATTCATTTGGGAATGTGGTCGGCATCAATCCTGCGTTTGGTGTGTTTACCCTCACACTAAATTTACAAGGTACAGGCACCGTTCCACCCGTTGAAACTATCACAGTCACGCTTGAAGTACCTGACGATGGTGCATTAGACATCGACGAAACTATCAGCAATAACTTCACATCCGAAGTCCAAGAACGGGTTTATACCTTCACAGGGAGCGCGGGGCAAATTGTCACCTTCTCCTTAGCATCTGATGATGTAGATACCTATCTCATTTTGCGCGATGGCGAAGGTGTTGTCATCGCAGAAAATGACGATACAGGCGGCTCACTCAATTCGCAAATTGGACCCTTCCAATTAACAGAAGATACCACCTATGAAGTTGTGGCGACAACCTATTCTTATGTCTATTCTGGCGAATTTATTAACGGTGCATTCACCCTCAGCGCCATCGAAACTGTCCCAACAGTCATCGAATATGATGCGCTCACCGAAGGCGTGTTGAGTTTAGATGGTGATACTTCCATGGCGTATGCGTTTGAAGGTGGGGCTGGTGATGTCGTCACCATTGACCTAAGTTCATTCAGCTATTCGCTTTATATCCAAGTTTTTGGACCCAACGGCACCGTGAATCAAAGCACAAGTGGCGGGAGTGCGTTACTTGGTCCCGTGATTTTGCCATCTGATGGGTTATATGTGGTCATCGTCACCAGCTATGATTTATATGAAGCCAGTGATTATAGTTTTGTGGTGAGTACCATTGAACCCTTGCCCATCGCTTATGACGAACCTTTGACCAATAGTTTCTCTGCCGAAGATACGATTTATGTCTATACCTTTGAAGGTGCAATTGGCGACGGTTTGGATGTCACAGTGGCGAGTGAAGGTGCAGTAGATACACGCATCACCATAACTGCGCCATCTGGCACAGTGATCGCCTCTGATGATGATAGCGGTGTGGGATTTGACCCCGAATTGATGGGCATCATCCTCACCGAAGATGGCACCTATTCGCTCCTCGTTCAACCTTATATCACAGGTGATAGTGGCGATTTTACGGTGTCGGTCAATTCGAGTAATGCGATGGCATTAGACGAAGAATCACTCATCATCCGCCTGAGCGATAAAACCTTTAGAGGTGTCGGTATTTTTGAAGGCGTGGCGGGCGAAACTGTTTTGCTCAGTGTCCGTGTGATTGCTGGCGCAGAAAATGAACCCTATATCACGGTCTCGCAAGGCGAAGAAATTTTGGCGGTTCAAAGCATTGGCTCGGTCAAACGCTTGCTTTTAGAAGTCGAAGTTCCCGCCGATGGACCCGTCCAAGTGAGCGTGGAAGATTATAACTATGGCAGTGCGGTCATCGAATTTTCGATTGAACGGTAATTAAATTTTTAGAGGCATGATTAATTCATGCCTCTAAACCCCCTCTATAAATCCCCCATTTTATGCTATCCTACATAATACAAAAATTTTTCTAAAAAGGTTGTGTGTGATGATTGCCAAAATCGCAGAGTTAATGCGCCCTATCCTAGAATTTCCCCTCATCCGCAAAGTACGGCGGAATCATGCCCTAGAACATGCCACGATTCACATGCTCAGTCGCAAGATTAAAGATATGCCTGTCGCCGCGCATAGCAACAATAGCGGGTTTGTGGTGATTGGCGATGTCCCAACCGATGCGCTTGAATCGGCGGTCAACGAAGCCATTAAACGCCTCAAAGCGGGCGAATCGGAATGGGCGTTACATCCGAATTGTGGCACAAATTTAGCAACGGCAGGCGGATTAACTACCTTTAGCGGGTGGGTTGGCTTGGGACGTGGCAAAAAATTAACACTCGATAGGATTTCATGGACGATGACGCTTATGCTCGTCTCGATTATTTTGTCACAACCCTTGGGGATGCGCCTACAAGAGCATATCACCACCAAAGCCGATGTAGGCGACCTTGAACTGCTCAGTGTCAAACGGCGCGAATTTTCATTTGGTAATCGTAAATTGGTCACACACGCGGTCATCACACGGAAAGGCTAATCTTATGCAAGGCGATTCATCTAGTCCGTATGCCCAACTCACGGCTCGGCGCATTATTTTTGTCACCATGCTCACTTTTGCATTCGCCGCTATCGCTACGTTTGCAGGGAATTCCACCCTGAGCCTGCAAATTTGTATGGGCGGGGCGGCAATTGGTGTGATTGTATTTGTTTTGGGCGGTTTAGCAGTCGCCGCCAACCGTGATACCCCCGAACAGTAGAGCAACCGTAGGCGCACTTCACTACACATCCCGCCAAAATTTGCCTATAATAACATCCATAGATGTATTATTAGTTTGAGGATGTGACGATGTATATACAGCGGGATATGAATAAATCGCTCTTTCGGGCGCAACGGCGCACACCATACTTGTTTATATTGGTGATGCTGGCGCTCATTTTGGGGGTGATTTTTTTCGCAAATACCCAAAGGGATGCCATTCAACTCCAAGCCTTATCTATATTAGGATTTGCCCCAACCCCAACCCCATTCGCCAGCGACCTTGCGACACGCGGGGCAAATTTGTTTCAAAATGGTGATGTCGCAGGGGCATTGGTTTTGTTTGAAGAGGCACTCAAACAACGCCCAAACGACATCAATTATTTATATGAATATGGTCAATTGCTCATCGAAAATGAGCGTCCAGCCGATGAGATTTTGCCCATTGCAGAACGTGCCATCGCAATTGCCCCAAATGACCCGCGCGGATATGTCTTAAAAGGACGCGCATTGATGTGGGAAGACCCATCGGGTGCTATTCAAGCCGCTATTCAAGGAATTGATATAGACCCAACATTTGCCCCACTTTATTCGGTTCAAGGGGTAGCATTCACCAATCTAGGGCGGTGGCAAGAGGGGTTACGCAATGCAGAACGCGCCTATGAACTCGACCCACAAGATATTTTTGTCCTCACCTCTTATCAGTGGCCCCTCACGTATGTGGGGCGGTATCAGGAGGCGATAGATTATTTAGAAGATGCCATCGCCATCAATCCTAATCTAATCAGCCCATATTTTTATTTGGCGGCATTATATCGGCTACCGAATGTGAATCGGGCAGATATGGCAATCGGCACATATAACCGTGTGCTAGAATTGCAACCAACCAGTGCCAAAGCCTATTTGCGGTTGTGCCAAACATATGCCAACGTAGACCAAGCGCGGTTTGATGTGGCACAACCCTATTGCGATGCCGCCATCCGCCTCGACCCCAATTATGGCGAAGCCTATATGCAACGTGGGCAAATGCAATATGCACGGCGCAATTATGAAGGCTCAATTGAATCATTTGAAAAATGTGTTGAAAATGGGTCTACACGGATTGAGTGTTGGTATATTCGTGGATTCGCCCATTACCGACTAAGCGAATGTGATGAAGCATGGGGTGTCTTAGAAGAAGCCCGTCCAATGGCGGTAAATCAAAATTTACCCAGTATTGTTGAGCAAATTGATAACGTCATGGATGCAATTACGCAACGCTGTGCTGGGTATAGCGGACGAACTGTGCCGACACCTGTCCCACCCACACCACTCCCGCCAACGCCTATCGGTGGATTTGGATGATAGGATAATTTTGCATGTATATCAAACGTGATTATTCTCGCCCATTGTTCGGCAAACAGGCATATAAACCACGCCGTAACTACACCCCCATTATTTTCCTATTTGGGTTAATTGTGGGCGGAATTGCCTTGTTTGTATCCAGCAATTTTGACCAACTCCAAGAACAAGCACTAGAATTCATCGGACTTGCGCCAACCCCAACCCCATTACCGAGTGACCTCGCTACCCTCGCCTCTCAATTATTTGTGGCGGGGGATATGCAAGAGGCGGCAGATTTATTTGAGCGTGCTATTGCTCAGCGCCCAGACAACATCGATTATCTGTATGAATATGGCAAATTGATGATTGATATGGATAATCCAACACGGGCGCTTGAACTCGGTGAGCAAATTATTGTCATCAATAGCACGGACCCACGCGGATACGCCCTCAAAGCGCGTGCATTGGTATGGATTCAACGCGGTTCAGATGCTGTTCCTGTCGCATTGGCGGGACTCGATTTGAATAGAGGGTATGAATCACCTCTCTATTCGGCTTTGGCGCGGGCGTATACCGACACAGGGAAATATGAAGAGGGCGCAGAGGCGGGGTTATTCGCTGTTCAAGCCGACCCCGGTAGCTCCGATGCGAGGCGTAGTTATGCTTATTCGCTCAGTTGGGTAGGGAATAATGCCGAAGCGATTGCCCAATTAGAAGCGGCGGTACGAATAGACCCGACCAATATCTCTGCCCATTTGGAATTGGCATTACAGTATTTAGGGCAAAACCGTGACCAAGAAGCAATTGATTTATATGACCGTATCCTCGCCTTACAACCGCGAAATTCGCGTGCCTTGTTGCGCTTATGCTCAACCTATCGCAAAATTGGGCAATTTGAACGCGCTATCGGCTATTGCCAAGATGCGATTAATGCCGACCCCACCTCAGTCGGCGCATATTATCAACTGGGGATTTTGCTCTATAACCAATATCGGTTCACAGAAGCCTTAGTCGCATTTCAATCATGTGTCGAAATTGCACCCGATAATTTAGATTGCACCTATCGGCTTGGACTAAGTTATTATTATGTGGATGATTGTCAAAGCGCATGGGATATTCTGCAAGATTCGCTCCTCATGGCGCAAGCCCGTTCCGATACCGACACCGTGATTAGTTATATCCGCGAGGGGTTGGTCGCGGTTGGTCAAAAATGCCCCGAATTTGGGCGCAGAGACCCCACCATCCCCACCGCCACGCCGAGTTTTACAACCGAAATCACACCAGAGGCGATTGCCCCACCCTCTGGCACACAACCATAACCGAAGGATTTGCTATGTACCTAAAATCATCCAAAAAATATCGTACCCAAAGACGGGCGCGTCTTATCTCATTTAAGGCGATTTTATTCTGGATTTTTGCCATCGTCATTATCGTGGTCGGGATTGGGATTTACGAAAATCGAGAACAATTTATTCCGATTGTAGATAGGGCATTAAATACCGTTGTGGATAACGCAGGGGATGCTATCGCCACCTCTCGCGCACCAGACCCCACCCCCACCCAAGACCCAAGCAACGATTTGCTCCGCGCCAATGATGCGTGGATTAGCGGGTCTATCCAAGAGGCGACCAGTTTGTATGAGCGAATTTCATCCGCTACACCAAATGATATTGTCGTGTTTTATCGGCTAACACTTGGGTATATCAATCAGGGAAAATTCGATGAAGCCCTCGCATCCGCCGAAAAAGGCATTACTGCCAATCC
>CALDGT010000732.1 GCA_937942935.1 uncultured Chloroflexota bacterium
GCCCGTACAAATGCGGTGCAGGCTTCCATCCATCCCTTGCGCCGTCCTCTATCCCCAATCGTGAGGAAGCTGAACGGTTCATCTGCTTTTTTGACTCGTGGGGTATAGCGCATAAATTCCGCACTTATCCCCAACGGCACAACATGAATCGGGGCAGTTACCCCCGCCTTCTTGAAAATATCCACGAGGAAGGTCGCAGGCACAATCACCGCATCACACTGGTTCAACGCTTCCGCCCACCCTTCTGGTAAGACGGTACTCTCAAACATGGTGATAGCGATTTTCGGTCCCGTGTTGACCATCCCCCCAAATTGTTGGTGCAGTGTCGGGTATCCCAACAACATGCCCCCCATCGCGGGATGAATCACCCCGTTGCCAGACCCGTCCAACGCGAAACGGTTCACATACACCTGTGACGACACATGAGTCGCTAATTCAGATGCGAGCCGTCCGTAACTGTCGGCAGGGTCAAATGATGGGGAGCAAATGTTGATGATTGTCATAACGACTTATCCTTATGCTTGCCCACTGGTGGCAGTTGGCAGAGTGATTTTTTGAACTGCACGGGTGGGGTCCGCAAACATACCAAAGTGGGTGTCGTAGATATTTTGCGCCATGATAAAGCGCGACACATCGGGATTGCCCATCGTCATCCGCAACGGGATTTTGATATAACTTTGGAAGTCGGTCATCTTGTTGCTGATGTCAATCAGGTAAGCTGTCCCGCTTGCCACACCATCATATTCGACTTCGATTTTCCCGCGTGTGCCTGTCCACCCATCATAGGCGATGACAGTACGAAGCTGTCCGATGGCGGATGATTGAATATCAAACCCTTCTTGCGGGACAACACGCAAGGCACGTTCAAATGTGAACAAATCATTGGTGCTACAAAGCAACACAAACGGTCCGCGACGTGGGTTTTTCTTGTCTGCTGTACCATCAATGATGGCTTGCTCAATTGCCCGCAAGTATTTTTCGGGCATACTGGCAATTTGGCGGAAATTGGTCAATGCGGTGCCATTGGTCACATTAGCCGTCGGATAAGTGTGATTGATGATGGGATATAAATGGATGTGGTTGTGAAGCGCATTGTGCGCGACACCAAATTGCCGTTCAATCGGCGCAAATTGCCACATCTGGTTATACAAAAACAATCGCTCTGAGTATTCAATACCCGCCGCAAATTGTTCAATCCGCACCACTTTTTTACCACCACTGACGGTAGCAAATTTCACTTCGCCACCTTCTTCAATCTTTTCAAACACCACGCCTGTTTGCCCTAACGTGAAAACGTCAATAAGTTCAGGCAAGGTGGGGTCTGTGATGGAGTTATAGATTGGCAGGTACAGAAGCGGTTCTTGGTCGCGCCCCGCGTCAATTTCATAGCGTTGGCGTTGATAGAATTGTTTGGCAAAGCTATCGTTGCCGATAAATTCCGCCACAATCCCACTACCCCCACCAAGAGGGCGCACATGGTCGCGCAAGTTAAACTCGCGCACTTTCCCCGTTGCATCCCGCATTTCATTGATAGATGCGATAGGACGGGTTTTTTCCAGCAATGCTTTGCTGATAACTTGAATAGCCATAGGTTATCTCCTGTGATAAGTTCCGCTTATACCCCCGCCAACAAGATGCCCGTTACAACGTTGTTTGCATCTTTGTCGCTGGTGGCTTTGAATAGGTTGATATTGGTGGCAGACAGCGCGTTTTTGTTATACGCCCCATCTGGTGGAATGTGGGTGCTGGTGATGGCGGTGGTATCCAAGCGCACAATATCGCCCTTGCTGACGGATAACCCGCTTGGCACGGTGAATTGATATTCTTGGCGGTCAACGGTGAGCGCCACACTATCACCACTATCACCGCTTCGGGCGCTGATGCCCAGAAAACCGTCCGCGTAAATAACGGCGTTGGCTTCGATGGCATACAGCAACGATACGGTGACTGAGCGCCCATCCGACTCTTTGTGGGTATCTAACCCTGTAGACATATTTCATACTCCTCTGCTCGCCTATTTGCGATGCGAATTGGGAAACTATTTATCTTCTGGGAATGCAAAGTATGGGAATTCATTATCCCCATTTGGCACGACTGGACGTTGTTGGGGCGGTCCCATTTCAGCGAGAGTGGTGGCTTTCAACATCGCTTTCACCGATTCTTTAGCCAGCACTTTTTGAACAGCGACCACCATATCCGATTTGGACGCTGGTTTTTCAGCTTTGACCATTTCGAGGATGATTGGGCGCAATTGTTCAGCGACCACTTTTTCAGCAATCGCCAATTGCATTGCCGATTCCAACAAGGTGAGGTTTTCACGCTTCAAAGCGTCCAATTCCAACAAACGGGCTTGCACCGCCAATTGGACATCGCCATCTTCTGGTTTGCCCACCATATCAAAAATCGCGTTATACGCATTGAGTTTGGGGGTGTTTTGAGTCGCTTCGATGGTCAATTCGCGCACGCGGTTTTCCAATTGGGCGACTTGTTCTTGCAAACTTTTTTCTAGTTCGCTGAGTACCCCTTGTGTTGCTTCTTGGGGTTTGGTTTGGGTTTTCGGGTCCATAGATTTCTCCTCTGTGGATTCACTAACTGTATCGGGCTGAACTGTCTCTTGGGTGATGAGTGGAATACGTGCCGCCATTGGCATCCCCACTCGTTTAGGGTGGGCGAGGTCAATATTTTCGAGTTCAAGAGTTTCCCCTACGATATTGCCATCGCCGTCAATTTCAGCAGTACCATAAATGCTCGTGCCAATCTCGGCATTCGCGCCTTTACTCGCACGTATGTAGTCGCGCACATCACGGGCGGTAGGCAACACATACGCTTTGCCCCATGCCGTGCGTGTGTCCGCAACATAGGTCGCGCCGACCCACCGAAGCGGAGGAATGTCAAATGTGTAGGGACGCTCCCATTCAGGCAAATGACCTAAATTCCCAACAACATTGCGGGTATTGACGGCGTTGACAATCCGAATCACATCTTTTTCGGCATAATTCACCTGATTGCGTGACGTTGCCACAAATGCAATAGGCAGAGTGATAAACATCGGGTTATCATCACCCTCTGTCAGTTCTGCCAAGTTAACACCTTCGGCAAGTGG
>CALDGT010000733.1 GCA_937942935.1 uncultured Chloroflexota bacterium
ACACCCTGAGTAGAAAGGCAATATCATGATAGACAGGCGTAGTTTTTTTTTTTTTTTTTTAATAGGCGGGATTTCGGCGCTCAATATGAGCAAGATTGCACAAACCCTATTCAACGCACCGCATGGCGCATTTTTGCCTAGCACAGTCGGGCGTGACCCAATCACGCATGTGATTAATCGGTTGACATACGGAATCACCCCAAGTCTTTATCAGCATGTTCAAGCGATTGGCGCAACTGCCTTTATCGAAGAACAACTGAATCCTAATTTATCTGATGCGGGCATTGAAGCAAGGCTCGCAGAATTTCCGCTATCTCAAAAGACCAGTGCCGAATTATTTGAACCCTACCGTGAGGAACAAGGTGCTGTCTCGCGGGATTTTTTGGGGACATGGTTCACGTATGGATTTTATAGTGAACGCCAACTGTATCAGCGCATGGTGGAATTTTGGAGTGACCATTTTTATGTCTATCTGCGAAAATTCCTCATCCCAATCCTAAAAATAGATGATGACCGTGCATTGCGACCATTGGCATTTGGCAAATTCCGTGATTTATTGGGCGCAAGCGCAAAAAGCCCTGCCATGTTGTTTTATTTGGATAATGCGCTCAGTCAAGACCGCGCCCCAAATGAAAATTATGGGCGTGAATTACTGGAATTACACACATTAGGAGTCAATGGCGGTTATACCGAACAAGATGTCAAAGAAGTTGCACGCGCATTCACAGGTTGGTCTATCCCCCGCCCAGAAGAATTTAGTGGGACAGATTTATTTTTATTCCGCCAACGGGCGCATGATGATGAAGAAAAAATTGTCTTGGGCAATATCATCCCCGCAGGCGGTGGCATAGAAGATGGTGAGATGGTCTTAGATATTTTGGCGAGCCACCCCTCTACAGCACGATTTATCAGCAAAAAATTAGCGCGACGGTTTGTGTCGGATAATCCATCTGATGAACTGGTGGAACAATTGGCAACCGTATTCACGGAAACAGGCGGTGATAGTCATAGTCTGTTGCAAACCATCTTCGCATCAGATGAATTTTGGAATGCGCCGCCCAAATTTAAGCGTCCATACGATTACACACTCAGTTTATTACGCGCATTAGATATGCAAATCACCAATCCTGCCAGAGTAATACGGCTATTAAACGGATTGCTTGAAGCACAAGGGCAAATTCCGTTCAATTGGTCAGCACCAAATGGTTATCCTGATGTGGGTACATATTGGATGAATAATTTATTACCCCGTTGGAATGCCGTTTTGAGCATGGTGAATCCGACACGGTTATATAGCCCTAATTTTGACGGGATAGGAAAATTGCTCACCGATGCCAATGTGACCAGCATTGAAGGCATTATCTCATTTTGGGGGAATTATCTATTTGGGCGAGAATTGACCGATGCAGAAATGACTACCCTATACGATTTTAGCCTCACTATCTCTGGTGATATTGCAGAACGCGCTGTTGCGACCTTCGTCTTATGCCTTGCCTCGCCCGCATTTCAGTATAAATAGAGGAGATTAACCTCATGAACCAGAAAAAACTCACCCGCAGAGAATTTTTGACACAGAATCGGTTATTGGATAGGGTGGCATCGGCGCAAACGACACTCCCCCACTGGATGCCACGCCTCGCATTTGCCCAACCGTATAATAACCCTTCTGGGGATGTGTTGGTGGTTATCTTTTTACGGGGTGGCGCAGATAGCCTGAATATGATTGTGCCACATGGCGATGAACGCTATTACCAAGTCCGCCCACGTTTGGTGATTCCACGACCCGATGATAATAATCAAGCCCTCAAAACACTTGACCTTGATGGATTTTTTGGGATTCATCCTGCCCTATCGCCATTGCTACCGATTTTTCAGGGCGGGCAAATCAAAGCCGTTCATGGCACAGGTTCGCCACACGATACTCGTTCTCATTTTGAGGCAATGGATTTTATGGAACGTGGCACACCAAACGGGTTCACTGTGACGAGTGGTTGGGTGGGCAGGCATTTAGCGACTATCAATAACGGCAATGAATCACCAGTACGCGGGGTTGGTTGGGGAACAGCGATTCAAAAATCACTCACCAGCGCCCCCTCTACCATTGCGATGAAATCTATTGTAGATTATCACCTCAATGGTGATACCCAACAAGCAGAACGCATCATGCAATCATTGATGACCTTATACACCGTTGCAGAAGCCCCACTGATGGCATCGGCACAAGCCACGCAAGCGGCGATTGATGTCATCCAAAAAGTAGATTATGCCAGTTATATCCCACAAAACGGGGCAGAATATCCAGAAACCGATTTTGCGCTTGCATTACGCCAAACAGCCGCACTCATCCGCGCACAAGTGGGCTTAGAAGTCGCTTGTGTGGATTTGGGTGGGTGGGATACCCATAATAATCAAGGCACAACCGAAGGTCAACAAGCACGCCTCATGACCGATTTGGCAAACGGGTTAGCCAGTTTCCATCAAGATTTAGGCGCAGATATAAACCGTGTTTCGGTGGTGGTCATGTCTGAATTTGGGCGCAGAGTCGCCGAAAATGCCAATTTGGGGACAGACCACGGACACGGCGGGGCGATGTTGGTAATGGGCGGGAATTTTGATTTTTCTGCCCCTGTGCTGGCAAATTGGATTGGGCTAGAACCTGATGTTTTAGACCAAAGTGAAGACTTACCTATCACCATAGATTATCGGGACATTTTGGGAGAATTGTTGATGAAGCGGTTGGGAAATACCAATATAAACACCATTTTTCCAGATTATACCATTCAACTCCATAACTTATTCAAATAAATGTATTTTGGACAGTGTTAAGGGCGCATATTATGACAACCTTAACACTATTTTGCCCATAAAACCCCCTGTTTTATGGGTGTTTAGTGTGAATTTATTCCTAACGAGTCCATAACCTATTGACATGTGCGTCAATGTGCGGATAATTGATAATAGTGGTCAAAAATAGCGGGTTTACACTAACCGCACAAGGAGTTACAACAATTCAAAATGGATACATCTTTTGATGCTGATTGTGACTGTTGCCCTCAAAACGGGACATTATGCCTCGCCCCTGTAATTGATACACACTGGAACATCCCCTGTGTTGAAATTACTAGACCACCTATGATGTTATACCAAAAACCGTAATACCAACAATCGCCCAAGAAGAAGATGTTTGGGTGTAGAAATGTCATGATGTGACCTCATCATTAGGGGTGATATGTGACTATATGACTTTATGTTGCTGATTCAACGCAAGGCGTTGCGGAGAAGATGGAATCACACATAGTTGTTTATGTTTTTCTCATTAAAGGATAGATACGTGATAGCAAAATCCACCACCCGTCCAGATGACTCTACCCAAATGGGCGACCAAGACCAAACCCGAATGCCTTACCTAGAAAGCCTTTTGGCAGAAAAAGAGGCATATCACACTTCTTTTCACATGCCCGGTCATAAAATGAATATGAAGCCCCACCCCATGCTAGAGCAATATTGGGGCGGGAATTTGCACCCCGCCGATGTGGTGGAAATTAATGGGATTATTGATTATCTTCATTCGCCCAAAGGGGCATTATTAGACGCACAAAAACTCGCCGCCAAAGTTTATGGCGCAGACCACACCTTTTTTCTCATCAACGGGTCTACCGTAGGCAATATGGGCGCAATCATGAGCGCCTCACGCGAGGGGCAAAAAGTGATGATGCCCCGCGCTTGTCATCGGTCTGTTTATGGGGGCGTGGTGTTATCTGGGGCAATGCCTGTTTATATCAAACCCGATTATCACCCCGAAGTTGGGTCATCATTGGCGGTATCGGTTGAGGCAGTCAAAAAATTATTCGCAGAAAATAGCGATATTGCCGCCGTACATATCACATCGCCCAATTACTATGGGATATTATCAGATACCGCAACCATCAGCCAAATCGCGCACGACAATGGTGCGTTGATGCTTGTGGATGAAGCACACGGCTCGCATTTGGCATTTCATGAAGGATTACCCAAGTCTGCCACCCAGCTAGGTGCAGATATGGTGATTCAAAGCACCCATAAAACACAAGGTGCGCTCACTCAAGCCTCGATGTTGCATGTGAATGGTACTCGCGCCAACCTCGCACGGGTGGCACAAGTGATGGGATTGTTGCAATCGTCATCGCCCAATTCACTTTTACTCGCTTCTTTGGATGCGGCGCGGATGCAAATGGCAACCGAAGGGCATCGCCTTCTCAGTCGTGTGTTGGAATTATCTTATTCTGCGCGTGAGCAAATCAACGCCATTGATGGATTATGGTGTTATGGAGATGATTTAATCGGCAGTCATGGTATTTTTGATTATGACCCGACTAAATTGGTCATCCGTGTGCGCGATATTGGACAAACTGGCTTTGCCGTGTCGGATACACTCCGCAAAACATACGGCATTGATGTCGAATTTGCCGATTTACGCCAAATCATCTGCTCAATCACCATTGGCGATGATGACCGCACCATCGGCAAACTGATTAACGCCCTGCGCGAAATCGCCAAAACCAAAGGGACAATCGCTCACTCTGAGCCAGAAGTCCCACCACCTGCGGAACTTCCGCATATTGCTATCAGCCCACGCGAAGCGTATTTCGCCACATCGCGTCCTGTGCCATTGGCACAATCGGTTGGCGAAATCACAGCCGAAAACATCATCCCCTACCCTCCCGGTATTCCGTTGCTCGTCCCCGGTGAAGTTGTCACCCAAGACTTGCTCGATTATCTGAATTATTTACGGCGGATGGGCAGTGGTGTTGTGGGTGTAGAAGACAAAACCCTCGCAACATTGCGAGTGGTGACAGCCTAAATCATTGGCGGATGACTTTAGGGCATCCGATACTTTTTTATGAAATTTTCGTACATATAAAAATCAACAGTCGAGAAAGGACTAACTAGAATGTCGAATCGTTTTTACCCAGATGCAATGCCAACCTATGAATATGAACCCACCAAAGAAAAATTCGCCATCAATTTTGTAGATGATGGTGTTGGGCAAGGTGTGGTGACACTTGTGCCATTCAAAAAGGGTGATATTATCTTCCGTTTCACCGGATTTTTCTCCGCAGAAATCACCCAATTCACCTTGCGCGTGAATGACAATCTGCATTTGCATGACCCCTTCTTCATGGGCAAAGTGTTGCACTCCTGCGACCCCAACGCCAGTGTAGATATGCAAACCCGCACCTTCACCGCCACCAAAGATATTGAACCGGGTGAATTTGTGACAATGGATTATGCCCAAACCGAAGAACGCCTCTTTAAGCCATTCTATTGCTCTTGTGGGTCTGCGAATTGTCGTGGATATGTCACAGGTTATGGTGAATTAGAATTGGTTGGTCACAAAAATGGCAAAGCCAATCACGGTGGCTGACTCGCAACAGCGAATGATGAAGATACACCAAAACGCCCATAAGTATGGGCGTTTTTTTATGAGATTACCTCAAAATATAAGTTGCAAGCGTTTTTTGCAAACTACGAATATCAATAGTCCTCTTTAGTTCTTTTTCTATCATTTGTCCCCCAGTAATATAGAGTTTTAATTCAGAGTCTCTATCAAAATTCCCTGCTGTTTCGATAGAAAAATGAATGACTGATTTATATGGAACGGAATGGTATTCTATTTTATTACCAGTCATACTCTGTTTATCCACCAAAATTAGGA
>CALDGT010000734.1 GCA_937942935.1 uncultured Chloroflexota bacterium
TGCCATCTGGTAAAGTCGCTAACACACGTTGAATCTTGAGTGCCAAATGCAAAATGAGGCGGTTATCGGCATCATTCAAATCCAAACCCGTGAGTTCTGTGATTCTCTCTAACCGATACACCAATGTATTGCGATGCACATCCAAATCAATTGCCGCTTTTGCGAGGTTGCCATTGGCTTCAAAAAAGCCATTCAATGTGCGGATGAGGTCGCCTTGTTTGCGGTCATCGTGTTCGACCAACGGGCGCAACGATTCATCATAGAATTGGCGTAAATGTGGCAAATTGAGTTCTTTAATGGATAACAGCAATTGGAATAATTTGAGGTCGCCATAAAATGTTGTAGATTCACGCTGACCCAATTCGGCGGCGATGGTGAGCGCATTTCGCGCAGAGCGATACGCATCGCGCAATCCGAGTAAGGATGTCGCAGGGCGACTAATGCCTGCCGATACCACACCGCTTGGGGTTCGTGTTGCGAGTTGTGCGCGAAGTTCTTCAACAATACTTCTTGTGCGTAAAACAGAAGAGAGAGAACCATCTAGGGGATATAATGCGACAATTGCATCCACATGCTGACCGACTGCACCATTTAATCCGCGCCTTGCCAAATCATCACGCACAAGGGTAACGAGGGGTTCAATTGGCAACACCACCCCAGAGAGGGTAGTTGCACGAAAAACAGCCACCACATAAGATGAATCGGCGTCGAATCCTGCTTGGTTAGCGCGTGTGATGAGCAGTTGGTCATCTGATGATGAGCCACTTAACCACATTTGCACCCAATCGCCGCGTGTTTGCTCGACAGCAGAGGCAATCGCCCGATTTTTTGCCAGTTCAATCGCGCACACATCTGCTCCATAGGTTAACACCAAGCGGTCAAATTCATCGAGTGTGCTGGTATTGTCTACGAGCGATAAGTAACCCGCAATCCGTTTTTCTGCTTTAATCACAATGGTATGCCCAATTGGGCTACGGGTGATAATCCCTTGCACTTGTGGGGCTTGAGATTCGAGCCAGCGTTGAAATTCATGATAGGGGAGGCTTTGCAATAACCCCGCACCACCACTGCGACGGGTGACATTGGGGTACATTTGCGCCATCATTACCCCTGCATCATCATGGATGATGACTGGTTTTGCGGTTGCGCGGGCGATGATTTGTAATAGACTGCTTAAATCTCGGTTTTCTGCGGAAAGGATAATGAGTTGGCGTTGAATATCAAGTGCGCGTTGGGTCAGTTGCGCCGCTTGATTGAGGATGAGTTTATTCACAGCGCGTTCTATCGCCGTTAGGTTGGTATCGGATGGCATAGATAACAGCCCAATACCACGTTCTAATGCCGATGCAATCGCTGTCTGAGAGACCGAATCACGTACTGCTACTGCACTAACACCCGCATCTGCTAAATTGGTGACAACTTCGGCAAGTGTTATGCGGCTATCATATCCGCGCACAATATCCATCGAAACCAGCGCCAATTCACCCCCATCAATGTCTGGGAAGGCAGGCGGTTGGGCGCGAATGGTTACAGCCCATTGGATGGTCATCTCTGGTGAACCTGCCAATAGGGTACTCCCCAATGGCAAGGCATATTGTAGTAAGGCTTGGAGTGTCGCAGAATTGGCGGAATCGGTCATGTGATTTATCTGTCCATTATCAAACGATGATAGGTGTTTGTTTATTCTAAGGCTTGCCGTTTCTCTTGGCAGTTGCCATATTTGTAGGGACTTGATTGATAGGTCATGTCCCTACAAATGATTGATTTATTATAATGCAAATTCAGCTTTTACATCTTTGACCCATTGTTGAATTCGACCTGAGGTCAATTCGCTTTGACCATCTTCATCAACACCTAAGCCCAAAAAGTAACTTTCGCCTTCAATACGAGCTTTTGACTCATTAAATTGATATTTTTCGGTAGACCAAACACCAAATACATCTGCCCCATATAGCATGAGTTCATCACCCAACATGCCCATCGCGTCTAAGAAGTTAAACCCGTATCCATTTTGGTCTCCTAGACCGAATAAAGCCACTTTTTTGCCATTCAAATTCATGCTGGCAATTTTGGGAAAGAATACTGCCCAGTCGTCTTGTAATTCACCTGTATTCCATGTGGGGATGCCCATGATGAGATATGTATAACTCAAAACTTGCTCTGGGCTGGCGCTCCCGATATTATGTACTTCCACTGTACCAGCGCCCATTTGCTTATCAAATTCTTCTTTAATCTGATAGGCTACTGCTTCGGTTTTGCCTGTGCTACTGCCATAAAATAGCCCGATTTTTGCCATAATATTTTTATGTCCTTTGAACTAAATAACCATTCACCCCAAAACTATAACAAAAATAATCCTTCACAAAAAGGGCTATCCATAACCAGTTGCTATAAAACAAAAACAAGGGCATATTATCCCTTGTTTTTGACCATCTCTATGATGATTTTGTGGTTATCGCCTTATTTAGGGGCAATGGTGAGGGTGATGTTGGATGGTTTTTCTTCCATGCTAAAGAAACCTTCTTCACTCACAGTGAAGGAAACAATACCATCGCTGGTTGGGACAAATTCGACAGTCCCTGCGGTGGCATAACGGAAGGAGAACCCACCATTGATATTGAAACCAAATTCATCTACACCGAGTGAATATTCAACATTCACGCCTTTTTCTGGGTTATCGGTCACAGCAGACAACACATAGGTTGTGCCTGCGGTGGCGGTGAAGCGCACGACATCGAAGTCGAGGACATCAGTTTCGAGGGTAATGGTCACAGGACCACCATCGAGGCTCAAAAGGGTGTCTGGGGTGACTGTGAGAACGATGGGTTCAGCAACTTCAGAGACAGAATAAGAGGAGAGTTTGAGCGAATATGTACCAGTCAATGGCAATTCAACACGGCGCAATTGACGGCTACCGATGAACACACTGCTGTTATTGGCAATTTCTACGCCATCGGGACCAGACAAAGACAAATCCACAGTGACATAATTTTCGTTGGTTGCCGCAACAGTGATAACATCGCCAGCATTGGCATCAAATGAATAGAAAACTGGCGCACCAGTGAAATCGAGATTGGCAGGTGTGCCAATGGTGAGTGGGGTTACTTCGCCAAGTGTAACGGTGAGGGTGAATGCACCACTGCCTTCACCGAAGAATGCACCAACGCGGATGGTATATGTGCCGCTGGCTGGGACAAAGAAGGCTAAATAGGGGTTTCTTTCGCCCGCGCTATCATCATCATAAGCCAATTGAACACCACTAGCGTCTAAAACGGTGACGTTGCTATCGAAATCTGGGGCGACAACAGTCACAAAAACCAATTGACCCGCTTCGAGTGCGATAGAATAATCTACATCGGCATCTGTCCGTGTACCTTCAACGGTATCACCAACATTGATAACATCTTGCGCAAAGACGCTGGTTGCCATCATCAAAAAGAGTGCAGTGAGCAATCCAGAAACAACAAAACGCACGTAACGCATATTTTTTCCTCTCTTGTTAGCTATGCGAGAATTGCAAAACCTTTCATTCTCACTATATACTAAGATTGTGATTTTTGCAACAATCCGTTATGTTCTAAATAGTCAGAAACAGCTTCAGCCAAGACATCATTTCCATGTGGATTTAGGTGCATATCTTCTGTGTAATACAATAATTCGCCTTGCTCGGCATGTTCTGTGAATATGGGTAACAAATCAAGACACGTTAATTCGAGTTCATCGCATAAATCAAGCATGGTCTGATGATTGTTTTTGAAAATGGTCATGGTCTCATCACCCAAAATCGGCGCGGCGAGCGACTCATAAACCAATTCACGCACAGGGATGAGCAAAATGACCAACTCGCCATTCCAACCTTCTACGAGTGCTTTGGCATCTTCATACGCTTTTTTGGTATGCGGATACCCCGCCATTTTGCGGGGGTCGGTCATATCGAGTGCGACTTGTTCATACGTTTGCCCAAATCCCAATACCCCGTCTTTGATAGGGATAGTGGTGGTCTCTGCAAAAAATGCCCGTTCAAAATCATTGATATAAGGGGCTTCATTGAAAAATGCCAGTTCGATGAGGGCAAATGCCAATGAATGTTCGCGTAACCATGTGACCCATGTTGGCACACTGGCTTGGGCTTGGGCATCTGCCTCTTGTGCGCTTATTTCACGCGGAGAAAGATAATCAATACGCGGGATTTGACCTTCTAATACACGTAATTGATAATCTTCATCGAAATCGTTACCAAAGAATTGCCATAAGACAATGGGTGGTTCTATTTGAACCGCATAATTTTTGAGCATGTTATAGTGGCTAACCCCGCCTGTCGCGCCTTGCCCAAAATTGACCACACCAACACCCGATTTATCCTCAAGACGTTGCACCCAACAATCTTCGTATTCTGTGAAACAGAATGAAAAAGAGTCTCCAACGACTGCGATGGTTGGGTCGTAATCGAGTGGGCGATTGCGAAAGCCAAAACTACTGCCCAAAAGAGTGTTTGTGGTGACATGAAAGACAATATCTTTGCTGGCGGCATATTGATAATTTTGTAAATCGGCTCGCATGACGACATTATGTTCACCAACTGTTTGCATAATTTCCATCCGATTGATGGGTTCTGCTTCACCCGCCATAATGCGCTCGGCGGTACGTTTGAGCCTATCGGGTAGGGAAGGGATAGCAATTCGTAATAAAATTTCGAGCAAGATAGCGATAACAACGATGTTAATGATGACGAAAAGTGCCAGTTTGAGTAATTTTTTCATCGAATAATCCGTCTGATGCGAATAAACAGATGTGTTAGTTTTAGCAGGTGAGTTTAGCTGATGATAGGGACAGATTGCATGAGTCTATGTTAAGAATTTATGAATTTGGGGCGAATCTCTAGCTAAATTTGCAAAAAACGCTATAATATATAGTTAGCGCAAACCTCAGTAGCCAAAACTACACAATCCCCCTATTATGGGTGATAGTCGCAACGCTGAGAAGACGCTATTTTGTTACACAAATATTGTAAGTCTGATATTTGGGTCTGCAAAGTACGCTCTTAATGACGACTATCACGCAGGTTTAACCCCAAACTAGGTTATTTATGACTATTCCTGCCTCTATTCTACAAATGAATGAGGTAATTCTTCATTTTTCTGGTGAGAAAGCACCATTATCAAGGAGATTTTTATTATGGACTGGCAACTGTATATCAATTTGGAAGGTGATATCCCATGGCGGCATGGCTGACGGCGCGTACACGGAGACATAGCGGGGTATTGCTCGCCTTGCCGAGTATACTGTGGCTACTCTTTTTCTTCCTCATCCCCATTGCCATTGTGTTCGTGTTCAGTTTTATGACTCGTACCACAGGGGCGGGTGGTGTGACCTTGCCGTTTACCCTAACCTCTTATGAACGTGCCTTCGATGTTTTTAGCGTGATTTTGGTTCGCTCGTTGCGAATTTCATTATTGACAACGCTAATATGCTTGCTTGTCGGTTTTCCGATAGCCTTTTATATTCGCACCCGTAAAACTGTTTTGGGTCGAAATATCGCCCTATTCCTAATTATTTTGCCATTTTGGACTAATTTTTTGGTTCGCACATACGCTTGGCAGGTGTTACTGAGCGAAAATGGCACAATCAATGGCTTTTTGCGGGGTATCGGGATTTTGGCAGAAGGTGAATCGTTGCAAATGCTCCAAACAGAAGGAGCTGTATTGCTTGGGTTGGTTTATGGCTATTTGCCATTTATGGTATTGCCGATTTATGCCTCACTACGGCGGTTTGATTTTCGATTAGTAGAAGCCGCCAACGATTTGGGCGCACGCGATTGGCAAGTCTTTTGGCGTGTGATTGTGCCGATGACCCTACCGGGCATCATTGCAGGGTGCATTTTGGTTTTTATCCCTGCTATCGGTTCATTTGTGACCCCAGATATGCTAGGTGGCACAAAAACCTTGATGATTGGCACACTCATTCACGAAAAGTTTGAGCGCGATAGACCGTTAGGTGCGGCGCTCTCGATGATTATGATGGCGATGGTAATGGTTGCACTACTCATTTATGCCTGGGGCAT
>CALDGT010000735.1 GCA_937942935.1 uncultured Chloroflexota bacterium
CCACGGCGTGACGGGGATAGTCGTCCACCACGGCGATATGGAAGCGATAGTGATGGCGAAAAACGTCCATATCGCGGTTCAGGTGAAGGCGATGGCGAAAAACGTCCGTATCGTGGTTCAGGGGAAGGTCGTCCGCCACGCCGTGACGGGGATAATCGTCCACCACGGCGATATGGAAGCGATAGCGATGGCGAAAAACGTCCGTATCGCGGTTCAGGGGAAGGTCGCCCGCCACGGCGTGACGGGGATAGTCGTCCACCACGGCGATATGGAAGCGATAGCGATGGCGAAAAACGTCCATATCGCGGTTCAGGCGAAGGTGATGGCGAAAAACGCCCATATCGTGGTTCAGGCGAAGGTCGTCCGCCACGCCGTGACGGGGATAATCGTCCACCACGGCGATATGGAAGCGATAGCGATGGCGAAAAACGTCCATATCGTGGCTCTGGCGAGGGTCGCCCACCACGCCGTGACGGGGATAATCGTCCACCACGGCGATATGGAAGCGAAGGAGACGGTGAAAAACGTCCGTATCGCGGTTCAGGCGAAGGTGATGGCGAAAAACGTCCATATCGTGGCTCTGGCGAAGGCGATAGTCGTCCACCACGGCGCCCATCTAACACAGGGCGCAAACCAAGCACATTCCGCCGTGATAATATCAACCGCGATGGACGGTCTGACCGCCCACCTCGTAAGCCATTCACTAGAAAACCGAGTGGCGAGAAACAGGATGATGATTTAGAATAATTTGTTATATTGGGGACACCGCCGTAATAAGGCGGTGTCTGTGTATCTAACAAAGGACAGCACATGCAGTCTTTGACGATTGAACAATACGTCTCAAGGCAACCTGCGTATGCGTGGCGACGCTTTTTATTACGCGGACTTATCCGCACTGTCGGATATACACTTTTCGCAAAAGTTTCTTCTACAGGCAATCATCATATTCCCAAACATGGCGGATGTATCCTCATGATGAGCCACATTTCTGCGATTGACCCCGTGGTGTGCATGGGCGAAATCACCAACCGTTATGTTATTCCCATGACTAAAATTGAGAATACAGAATCGCCTATCTTACGCTTTTTTGTGTGGTGGTGGGGGTCGTATACCATCAATCGGGATACAGTAGACCGCCGAGCATTAGAGACATCTATCGCACTCCTCAAAGCAGGTAACATGATTTTGGTCGCGCCAGAGGGGACACGACACCCCGAAGGTATGGGAGAACCAAAAGATGGATTAGCATTTATTGCCACCAAATCCGATGCGATTATTTTGCCTGCGGCTATATCAGATACGCATACATTTCGGTCTCGCTGGAAAAATCGGAATCGCGCCCTCGCACATGTGAGTTTTGGCAGACCCTTCAAATTTAGGACAGAAGGTCGGTCGCATATCCCACGCGAAGAACTGCACTTAATGACCCAAGAAGCGATGTATCAATTAGCACTCGCACAACCGCGCACAGAATTGCGTGGGATTTTTAGTGATGTTGAACATGCTACCACAACCACACTACAGTTTTTAGGAGAATGATAGATGACGATTACCATCGGCTTAAAAGGGAAACGTGAATTTATTGTCGAAGAAAAACATACTGCATATCATTTGGGGAGTGGGGGGGTGCTAGTCTTTTCGACGCCTTCTATGGTATCGTTGATGGAAGGGGCATCTGTTAATGCAATAGACCCGTTGCTTCCGCAAGGTCAAATGAGTGTTGGTATCGAGATTTCTGCCAAGCATTTGGCGGCGACACCCATTGGGAAGCGGGTTTGGGCAGAGGCGGAAGTTATAGAAATTGAAAAACGGCGTGTGATGTTCATCATTAAGGCATGGGATGAGCATGAACTCATTGGCGAAGCCACCCATACCCGTTTTATTATAGATTTAGACCGTTATACACAGCGCCTAAAAGAAAAAGGCGGATGAGGGAGAATGGGGGTAGGTTATGTTAGCAACTGTCAGTGGTTGTACCCTAATCGGGCTAGATGGTTGGATGATTGAAGCGCAAGTAGATTTTAATCCACGCTCTACATTACCACGTTTTTATATTGTTGGCTTGCCCAGTACATCAGTACGTGAAAGCGAAAAACGGGTGACAACTGCCATCAAGAATAGTGGGTTACAATATGCTCTCAAACAATATGTCGTCAATTTATACCCTGCCGATTTGCCTAAGACAGATGTCGGTTTAGATTTAGCTATTGCTATGGGGGTATTGTGTGCGACTGACCAAGCACCGATAGATAAAGTAGGAAAATCAGTATTCATCGGCGAATTGTCACTAGATGGGTCTGTGCGCCATGTCAAAGGTGTGATGCCGATGATATACAGCGCCATGAAAGCAGGCTTTGAACGAGCGTATGTCTCTGTAGATGATGCACCAGAAGCCGCTATTGTAGAAGGGATTGATATTTACCCTGTCGAATCATTAGGGCGTTTGGTTGAGCATTTGTATAATATGAATCCTATCGAGCCGTATCGGGTGAACTTATCGGATATAGCGAGTAATTTGTATCCTTATAATGGTGTGGATTTTGCCGATATACGTGGACAAGAAACGGTCAAACGCGCTATGGAGGTGGCAGTTGCTGGTAATCATAATATCTTGCTCACAGGACCACCCGGTAGTGGTAAGAGCCTTATCTCGCGTGCTGTTGTTGGCATACTCCCCAAACTGACTATTCCAGAAGCATTAGAGGTAACTCGCATTTATTCGGTGGTTGATGCACTCGACAGGGATAAGCCTTTGCAACTTAACCGACCATTCCGTGCGCCTCATCATACCATCAGCCAGTCGGGGTTGGTTGGAGGTGGCTCAATTCCAAAACCGGGTGAAATAAGCCTAGCTCATCGTGGCGTGCTTTTTTTAGATGAAATCGTTGAGCATCACCCAAAAACACTCGAATTATTGCGCCAGCCTTTAGAAGATAAAATTATCACGATTAGTCGTGCCAATGCCAGCACGACTTTTCCGACTAATTTTATGCTAATAGGAGCGCGAAACCCGTGTCCTTGTGGTTATTATGGCGACCCAACGCATGTTTGTACTTGTAGCCCAGCCAAAATAGAAGCCTATCAAAAACGGTTATCTGGTCCCATGCTCGATAGGATAGATATTCATATGGATGTACAACGGGTTGACAACGAAAAATTATTGAGCATCCGACAAGGGGAAACATCGGCAGTAATCCGTGGGCGCATCGAAAATGCCCGCGCGATTCAACGTGAGCGTTTCAAAAGTCATTCGCATTTATTTGCAAATTCAGATATAACTGTCAGTGAGATAGACAAATTTTGTATCATGACAGATGATGCGAAGAATATTTTGAATATAACCCTCAACCAATTCAAAATTAGTGCAAGGTCTTATCATCGGTTGGTCAAACTAAGTCGTACAATTGCCGATTTAGAAGGTGATGATATTATAAAAGCACATCATGTTGCAGAAGCGGTACACTATCGCCCACGCGGTACATCATAAATTAACACTATCGATGATAAATAATAAAGGAGATTGGATGAAACAAATCATTGCGGTACTTATAATTGTTTTGGTTGGGATTGGGCTTTATCATCCTCAGAAAACACTGGCGCAATCTTGCTCAACAGGGAATGGTGTCGAAACACAAATTATATTTGAAAATTATTTAGATGAGATAGCTTATCTCTATTGGGTGGGTTTCGATTGCCAAGAAGCGCCTTATGGCGAGATTTTACCTTTCCAAACCATGACTAGAGATACGTATGATGGTCATGAATGGGTGTTACGAGATAAATCTGGAGAAGAATTGGGGCGTGGTCTGGCTTCATCGCAAACGATGATTATGGTAACACTTGGCGAAAAAATAGAGATCACAGACCCGCTTGGATTTGCCTATCGCCCT
>CALDGT010000736.1 GCA_937942935.1 uncultured Chloroflexota bacterium
TCCCAACGATTTTTGGTCACATCACGGCGATAATCAAACAAGTTATAATAAGCTCTGGGGAACTGGCTCGGATACACTTGTGCAGATGCCCATTCTGCCGATGCACCAATCCACCACGCATTACTAGGTGTGTTAATATCGGCGATAGATACCGCCCCCATTGCCATTTGAGCGCAATAAAATAATTGCTTCGCAATTTCTGATTCGATAAGTGGGTCAGATTCCCATCCATTAAAGACGAGCATGTGACAAATCTGAGTGTCAAATAATGTTTGCGGTTCTCGTCGTGTCACATACGCCTGTGATGGCGAAAGTACCCGCCCAATCACAGGAGAACCACTATATGGCACGCCCATAAACACAATCACGATTTGGGTATTCCATGGGACGGCGGTCAGGGTATCAAAAACGGCAATAGACTCATTGATAATACGGATGAAACGTGGGTAATCGGGCAAGTCAACGGTGTAATACACCAAATTATCACCCCGTCCGCCTGCTGTAAATCGCTCATACGGACGTGTATCTTCTCTGTTCTGTGCCTGAACACCTAAAATTCCAATAAACCCACTTAATATGAGCAATATCAGTGCCAATCTAAATGACATATATCATCCTTCATTGGGATAGTTATTTATATTCGAGTCAGTAGATAAAATGAATGAGCCAAACAAGCAGAGTCATCAGCCAATAGGCGACAATACCCTATCGGCTGATGAGAATAAAAATTGGACTAGGCTTCTGGCATCCGTGTGAGGGTAAAATTACCTATCCCCTGAGAACTTGTCCATAATAGGGTGGTATCAGTACACGTTAATGACCCATTCGGTCCCCACGGGGTGTAATTGGTATCCTGATAATATTGCTTGGTAAAATCGGTGACAACACCTGCTCTAGTAGTGAATGTTACCCGTCCGCCCGGTTGCATCGTCCATGTGAAGGCGCTCACATTATAGCGCGTGTCGTTATTTTGGGTGGTGCTTCTGCTGATGGAATATGTACCCGTGAACGGCATATTCACATGAAGCACATTCCCTCTGTCAGTCGCCGAGAGGTCATAATTCCCTGTGAATGTCCCATTGGCGCTGAATGTGAATATAAATCGGGTCGTATCCACTGATGCGCCAGCCCCATTCAGTTGGTCAAACGGTGAGGCGGTCACTTGCCATCTGCCGACAATACATTGATTCGGGTTATTGGTATTTTGCACTTCTTCTTTGGGTTTGCAGGGTTTACCACTCTCTACCTGACCCCATTCAATCGTTAATGGCACACGCGAGCCTTTTGTGCCAACACCACGACTCAGCACCAGCATATCATAGGGTTGGTTGGGGCAGAATTGGAACACATCCCCCTCAGATAACCGTTTGAATAGCCCGCCCAAGCGAATGCTCACGCCATAATTGCCATTGGTCAGGTTGCCCACTTTGATGAACCCCACATTGCCCGCTTCCACCTGAAAATCGGCTAAAGCGCGATAATCCACAGAACGCGGTAACAAATTCACCACCGTAGACCCACCTTTACCCGCAGGCAGACTTATATCGCCCAATGGCAAGGTGGGCGCGAGAGGCAATTTGTAGCTAATTAATATTTTTGCCCAATTATGCAACACATCGGTTTGGCTATTGCCATAGGTGGCGGGGAAATTGGTATACCCGTTTATCATCTCAGCGATGACATTTTGGGCGCTCCCATACCCCAATGCAGATTCGGCGAACATCCAAAAATAAAAATTCTCAAACCGCGCCGTCATCAAATCCCGCCGATGGTCAAACAAGGCATGATGGGGTTTTGGGAATTCTTTGGGATACACCTTATACGCCGCCCAATCGCGCAATGCGCCATACGACCACGCATTACTGGCATCTATCACGAGTCCCTCAGACCCAGTTAATTTGATTTGGGCGCATAAAAACAGTGTTCTTGCTACTTGCGATTCAAGATATTCCTCGCTATCCCAATTCTTAAATACACGCAAATAACACACCTGTGGGTCAAATAAATTACGCGGTTCGCGCCGTGTGACATACGTTGTGGATGGGTCGGATAAAGTCCCAACAACCGGTGTATTCGCCAATTCGACACCCATAAATACCACCACAATCTGAATATCCCACGGCGAGGGGGTAAATTTATCGAAGGTGCGAATAGACTCATCCATAATGCGGATGAGGTGTGGGTAATCGGGCAAATCGGGCGTGTAATAAATCAGGTTATCGCTCCGATTCCCCGCCACAAAAGTCACATACGGACGATTTTCTTCTCGGTCTTGTGCCGATGACCCCAACACCCCAAATCCTAATATCAAACATAATAACAGGCTAACCCAAATCAATTTTAATCGCATATAGATAGGCATCCTTGTATTGAAATAAATCGTTATATTCAGTGTATGCTGAATTGATAAATATGCAAATGAGTAAATAGAAAACGTGACTAAATGGCTAATGCGGTGAACCTTGTCGTTAGTGAGCATGATATTTATCACTATAGAGACATACTTAAAAAAGATATAATCAGGTTATTATTATGTTCGATTTTCATTCTGCCTAGTCATTGAGAGACATAATACAATGAAAGAAAAAATCAACGTTTTCATCAGTTCCAAAATGATAGAATTGGCACATGAGCGCGAATTATTGAGGCAGTTCATCCCGACTATTGAATGTATGGGATTTGAGTTTCATCCGTGGATTTTTGAATATGATGCCCTGCCCCAAGATAAATCTATCCGCGATGTTTATTTGCAAGCCCTGCATAATTCGATGGTCTACATCGGCTTATTTTGGAATTTGTATGGCGAATTCACCATTGATGAATTTAACCAAGCCACCGAGCGCAACATCCAACGGATTATGTATGTCAAAGATGTTGATGCGGATAAACGTGAGCCTGCCCTCAAGCGATTTTTAGACATTTGGGGCGATGTCGAAAAGGGAATCAACCCCAAGTGGTTCAAAACCGATGAGCAATTGCTCAGTGCCATTCGAGATGCGCTCATCAATTGGGTCGAAAATTATTTGTTACATCAACCTATCTCTGCTGAGGCGATTTTATTCGGGGCAGAACACTCCACCCCACCCCATTACACCCTCATCGGGCGCGACCAACTGCGCCACACGATTTTGGATGGCTTATACAAGGGCGACCATCTTTTGTTGCAAGGCATGGGTGGCATGGGAAAAACGGCGCTCATGTATACCGTTTTGGAAGAATGGGTTAGACAACATAAAAATGCGGTGTGGCTGAAGGTCGGAAATGGTAAATCGAATGAAATC
>CALDGT010000737.1 GCA_937942935.1 uncultured Chloroflexota bacterium
CGAATATCCCGATGAATAGGGTGGTCATCATCACCATGATGAGCGCCACCAATGGCGGGGCGACAGCGCGTAAAAAGATATTTTGCAAACTTTCGATGTCATCTACCACCCGCGCCAACAAATCACCTGTGCGATACCGTGATAAAACGGCGGGCGCGAGTGGCTCTATGGCACGATAAAAGGTCACGCGCAAATTGCCCAATAACCGAAAGGTCACATCATGCGAGACGAGCCGTTCCAGATAGCGCATAACCCCGCGTGAGATGCCAAAAAAGCGCACCATAACAGGGGTAAAGGCGAGTTCTGCGATAGATGGCATGAGGGCGGCTTTAGACAGCATCCAAGCCGATGTCGCCATCAATCCGACACTGCTCCCAATGGTCAATACGCCTAAAAATAGCGCCAAGACGATGAGTGCCGTGAACGGGGTCAATAATTTGAGGGTACGAAATGCAATTTTAATCATGAGATTGCCTCAGTTGTGCATAATAGCCATTTTGTGCCAGTAGGGTTTCATGACTCCCCTGCTCCACCACACGCCCATTTTGCATCACCAAAATCATATCAGCGTGGGTGATGGTATCCAGCCGATGGGCAATGCTCAACACGGTGCGATTTTCTGCGAGTCGTGCCAATGCGGTTATCACTTGTGCCTCACTATCGGGGTCTAAATTGGCAGTCGGTTCATCTAAGATGAGGATGGGCGCATTTTTGAGGAAAGCGCGGGCAATCGCAATCCGTTGCGCCTGCCCACCACTGAGTTGCACCCCACGTTCCCCGCATGGGGTATCGTATCCCGCGTGTAATTGGGTGATAAAATCATGTGCATTGGCATCTTTGGCGGCACGAATCATATCGGCATCACGCGCATGAGGATTTCCCATACGGATATTGTCTTGAATACTCATATTGAACAGATACGGCTTTTGCGATACCCACGCGATTTCTTCTCGCCATGCGCGGATATTCACCTCTGCCAGAGGAATATCCCCTATGAGGATTTTACCCGCCTGTGGCGATAAAAATCCTAAAATCAACGCCGCGAGGGTGGTCTTTCCGCTACCACTCTCCCCCACCACTGCCACTTGCGCCCCTCGCGGGATGATAAAGCTCACGCCATTCAACGCGGGGCGCTCTGGCGAATAAGCAAATTGCACATCCTCAAAACGGATAGCATCCCAAGTGTTCACCCCCATTTCATGGAGAGGGGGAATATCGGTTTGATTGCTTTCTGCCCCTTTCTTCACAGTGTGGGCTGTAGGGACATGATTTATCATGTCCGATGGGGGGATAGTGGTGCTTGTATCCAACAGTGCATAAATCCGTTCTGCGACAGCTTTTCCTTCTGTCCCGCTATGAAAACGGGCGCCAAGTGTACGGAGGGGCATATAAAATTCGGGCGCGAGGATAAGCAAAAAGAGCGCATGTTCAAATAAAATGCCCCCATGCAATAACCGCACCCCAATTTCGACCGCGACAATCGCCACACTCAGCGTCGCTAATAATTCCAGCGATAGCGCCGATAAAAATGCGACTCGCAACACCGCCATGGTTGCATGACGAAAATCATCGGTGATTTTTTGGATGGTTTTCACCTGAAACCCACTCCGATTGAGCAAACGGAGGGTGGTTAATCCTTGCATCACATCTACAAAATGTGCGCCCAACACACTCATGCGCCCGTGTTGTTGGCGTGCAAGCCGTCCCGCAGACATGCCGATGAGCGCCATAAAAATGGGGATGAGGGGCGCAGTGAATAAAAACACGATGAAGGTGAGCAAATCGAGGGGCAAAATGAACAAAATAATGCACAACGGCGCGACCAACGCCAAAATCATGGCGGGTAAATATGACCGAAAATACACATCTAATTTTTCCACACCTTCAGTTAGGGTGGTGACGATTTCGCCACTGCGTTCTGATTGGATGAAAACGGGTCCCAAGTGGCGCAAGTGATTCATCACTCGTCCGCGTAATTCTGCTTTGATGCGAGTAGCAACTTTTGCGGCGCTTATGGTTGCGATGGCACTGGTGATTGCCCGCCCCAAAATGCCAATTATCGCCAAAATCACCCAATGGGTCAGGTCATCGAATTGCATCCCATTCAGAAATGCTTGGCTGATGATTTGGCTTAATGCCCATGCTTGTGCGATTAAAAACAACGTGTTGATGACTTGCATCACGACACTTAACCGAAACATGCCTTTTACAATGCGTATCTCTGCCCAAAGGCGTTTATTCATAATGCTACCCGCTTGTGTATTTTGATGTGTGATAATTTTTAGGGTTCTAATGTGTTTATCTGCCAACAAAAGCTAGTTCATTTTAATGAACCACAATAGGGTATACGAAAAGGGGGATTATCGCAATGTGCCTGAACTAAAAAATGATTTTCGTCATAAAAAAAAGGGCGGATACACATCTGTACCGCCCACAACACTCACACACTTTTTTATGGAAGAATTACGACACTACCGGCTTCAGAGCAGGATATAATGCCTGATAAGTCGGATACAAGTTTGCATAAACTGTTTGGTCGGCGCTTGGATACACCCGCGCCCCTGTTTGAATAGTCGCCTTGCACGCTTCTTGAACCGATGCAAATGCGCCATTCCCCGCCATCGCTAAAAGGGATGCGCCAAATGCGCCCGCTTCTGGGGTATTCACATTGAGCAAGGGCGCACCGATAATATCGGCGATGATTTGTTGCCAAAATGGGCTTTGCGCCCCGCCCCCGCTAATCCGAACCTCTAGTTGGTCGGGGATGCCGGCTTGTGCCACCAGCGTAAAGCTATCTTTTAGCCCATACGCCACACCTTCTAGGACGGCGCGGGTGAGATGAGCGCGGGTATGCCGACTGGTCAGCCCAATAAATGCGCCACGCGCATTTGGGTCTGGATGTGGGGTGCGTTCCCCTGTGAGATATGGCAAAAAGAATAAGCCGTCACTGCCTGCTGGCGCAATAGATGCCTCTGCCAATAAATCTGGAAAGGTCATGTGGCTGGCGAGTGTATCCCGATACCATTGC
>CALDGT010000738.1 GCA_937942935.1 uncultured Chloroflexota bacterium
TTTGGGTTCAGGTGTCGCGCATGGTCAAACCAGGTTTGGGCGGGTTTGCCTTGCATATATCGCGGCAAGCCAATATAGGCTTGTTCCAAACTGCCATTCCCCCCCACCAGCGCCAAAATGTGCTGTTCGTTGGCTTGTTCAAATGCCAATTCTGCCAAATCCCATCGGTCTACACTGCCCAAAATTAACCCAATTGCCAACGCTTTCTTATATATTGGGTCATCTGAATCTAAAATAGAGAGCAAAGATTGTGCAATCGCCCCAAATTCTGGTGAGTTGCCCATTTGCGCTAGTCGCGCCTTAGCGAGTGGCAATGTATCATCATCCATATCCAAAATTGTGATGACACTCCATTGCCATAATGCCCATTCATGTGTGGGGGCAACCGATAACAATCGGTTTAAGGCATTGATGGCAAAATCCCATTGCTGTAACTGCACATATCCAGCGACTAATAATTCTAATCGGGCGGGGTCTGCAAAGTTTGCCCGTTCCCAATAAACAACTGCATGTTCAACCTCGCCCATTTGCGCGTAAATATCACCCGCGAGCCGATTGAGTTCAGATGTCCAACCCGTTATTTGTGCTTGAGCATGAATATGATATAGGGCTTGATGCAAGCGTTCTTGAGACCGATTTCGACTGATTGGGTCGTTTGGTTGGGCAAAAATGGGGAATATCGCTATTAAGAATAACACTAACCATATAAGAGCTTGTTTGCCCACCCTAAATGGGATTAATCTTGTAATAGGGGCTTGCCATAGCAAGCCCCTACACCCATCTCCTATGGTCACGAGTAACCGTTTCATGAGGCGGGAGAAATATCGAGCGCCTTTATGATGATAGCTTCTAATTCATCGGCATTAAATGGCTTAATCAGGTAACTATGTACCCCTTGTAATTTGCCAATAAGCCGATTGGCGGGGTCATCTTGGGCGGTGATGATAATCACCTTTGGCATTTCGCCATTGGTGGCATCGAGCCGTTCTTTGATGGCATCCATGATTTTCCAACCCGTAATATCGGGCAGACCAATGTCGAGAAGCATAATATCGGGGTTTAATTCCCAAAAGCGCAAAACTGCCTTATCACCATGTGTCACATGAATAACCTTAAGGTTCATGTGTTCCAACATCGTTATGATGACTTCGGCTAATTCTTGGTCATCTTCTGCCAATAAAACTAATTTAGAGGCTGTTTTGGGCAAAACACCATTTTCGGGTTGCGGGGTTGGGGTAACATCCGCCACTGTAACCATCTCCGTTGGCGCATCTGTCAGGGATAATTTTGATGATGTCCGTATAGGCATGGGCGCACCTGTGGTAATGATTGGGGAACTTGTCTCGCCACCTGTTAGAGACGCATCTTGGGCATCATCATCATCTTTACCCTCAGCACCTAAATTAACAATCGCCACGAGACCCGTCTCTGCCGCCAAATTTTGCTCTCTATGGCGGATGATGGGTAATTCGGTGGTCATGCGCGGTTGGTATTGCGAATACTCATGACCTTCTGCGGCTTCTGTGTTGTGTCCTTCCGCCATAGTTAAGTCCTCTTGTGGCTCATAAATTGGCGTTTGCTTGCCCATAGTGTCTCCTAATATGCTATAGGAATCACCATCATTATAACATATCTATCCATAAACCACATGCAAAGATTTGTGCGAAAACCCAACGATTCTGCTACAATCAGGCTATGATAAACCAACCATTACTTTATTCTCATACTGTTATGTCCCTACCCCATACAGGGGTTTGTGGCATTTTGGGCATCACACCCCAATTAGACCTGTATATCGAAGAAATTTATCCGCCAGATGATGAGGTTATGTGCCATCATATCCATTCAGGTAAAGGAATCGTTCAATCATCTGATATCCTAAAATTACCCACAATCAGCATCACCCCGCAAATTCATCCAGCAACCACCCATCTGAATTACACAGGCGGTCGAAAACGTGGCATCCGCGAAGCAGAACGCTTACAAGAGTGGGCAAAACCATTCGCCATCGCCGATAAAATGCGCCTCATCGAAGCCTTGCACCTATCCATTACACCTATGCAATTATTTGGGATGATAGATAGTGTGGTCTTATCTTCTGTCGAATTGCAAGATAATTGGTTTGTGGTCTGTCGGCGGATTGCTTTAGCCATTGCATTATCCAAAATGCACCATGATGAAAACGGATTGCCCTACGATTATGATAGCCATATCATCCAAACAGCACACTTATATCATTCATCGTGGGAAGACTCACCACCAATAGAAATGATTCTCTCTGGCATTGGAGAGATTCGCTTAAATGGGGCTTATGATTGTGTGGCAATGGACAATCTGTTATTCATCTCTGAAAATGGAAATGATAAAAATAATACGATTCACCAATGGTCTATAGCACAACCCACCCAAAACAGGTAAGATGTTTAGCGATTTGGTTGATAGTTAGGTCATTTATAATGAAAAAATCGCTTGTATTCGTTTTTATGCTGATATTATTGTTCTCTATATCTCCCATATCTGCCCAAACAGAGAGCAATATCATTGAAATTTGTCCAGAAATTCCCCTGCAAAATCGGTGGGAAGGATTTGATGGAGATGGCGTTATCCTCACCTCATTCGATGGTTATTCGATGTGGACGTATGATGTAACACGCAATGTCCGTTATGCCCTAGAAGGAGTGCCTGCGTGTGGGACAAATTGTCATTTATCGCGCGATGGGGTTTGGATTACTTATTTGCGCGTCACTCGTGGCGATTTTATTCGCACAGCATACGGAAAAATGCGCCTCGATGGGTCTGAACGTACCTTATTAGTCGAGAGTGTCTCAGAAGTCGAATGGTGGTCAGAAAATGCGTTGTTGGTATGGGATAGAAATCATACCACGGCTTATCTGCAATCTGAAAATGGCTGGCGATTTGAGACGCTTGATGTACGTGGCGTGACGAATATTCAACCGTCTGGTTATTGGGGATTATACATCACGGCTGAGGGCGATACATTTTATCGTTCCTTGCTCAATTTACGCACCCGCAACCGCCCTGTTGATGAGCAAAAACAAACAGATTTAGGCGAAGACATCCGCTATTTTAATGTCGGCGCTTGGTCATCGGATGGCAGAAATTATGCGTTTGTTATGCCAATACAACAACCCAATGACCAGCTATCAAGCGAAATTTTTTTGTTTAATCCCAACACACAAGAACTCACACAACTCACATACTTAACAGAAGAATATGGCGCGATTCGCATCAATGGCTTAAATCCGAGCGAATTAAGCTGGTCGCCAGATAACACCAAACTCGCCTTTTGGGTCATCCCGCTAGGAGAAGATTCGCCAGAAGCGCCCACACAAAATGGTCTCTTGCATATCTTAGATACACAAACAGGCGAAATCACACATTATTGCAGTTATGAATCATCTATCAATACCCCCAACCCGCCTAAATTACGTTGGTCGCCCAATGGTCTTTATCTCGCTTTTGGGGGTAATCCACCAAATGATGAACGCGGGGCATTGTTGATGGCATTACACACCGAAACAGGGGTTGCCCATGTCTTGAGCGCGGGTTTGGCTAGTACATTTGGGAATACGGATGTTATCGTCTGGGGAGAGTTACCATGACTTCGTTCCGATTTTGGTTGGCGCTCATGACACCTTTTGTCTCACACCCGCTTTATATGCGCCGTGGTGTTTGGCAACCAC
>CALDGT010000739.1 GCA_937942935.1 uncultured Chloroflexota bacterium
TTCTAATCCTGCTCGCTATATTTTATCCCATGTAGTTAGGCATCCTATTATCATCATCACCTTATTAATCGGGGCGTTTAGTAATGCCGCCCTCGCCGCTGTCATCCCATATTACACGGGTATTTCATTTAATGCTTTCACTGCACAAATGCCTTTATTAGATACGGTATCCTTGCAATTTCCGACTGTTGCGCCAACACGGTGGGCGATGGATATGGCGTGGTATTGCGCGGTGATGATTGTTGTATCTCAATTGATTCGTGCTGTTTTACAATTGATGCGGAATGCTTCATCAGAGACATTTGGACAGCGGATTGAGCGTGATGTGCGTGATGAATTATATGCCAGTTTGCTCGGAAAAAGCATGACTTTCCATGATTTGATGCCTGTTGGCGAAATTATGGCGCGGGTGACGAATGATGTACGCGAACTGAATTTATTTATGAATCCGGGTGTGAATCTTTTATTGGGGTCGAGCATGTTTTTGCTCATGCCATTGGTTGGGTCGCCACTGATTCACCCCGATTTAGTCATCATCCCGCTTGTGTTTGTGATATTACATACCATTGTGCAATATCGCTATGTGCGCGAGATGCACCCTGTCGCGCAAAATGTCCGTGCCAGTTTTGGGCGGATGAATGCCCGTTTAGCCGAAACCATAGATGGGTTACAAGTTGTTAAGGGGGCGGCACAAGAGACCCGCGAAAGTGACCATTTTAACCAATCTGCCGATGCAGTACGCGATTATTTTATCAAGCAGGGACGGATAGAAGCCCAATATTTATCTAATCTCTTATTTGGGTTGGTCACAGTAGCTTCATTTATCCATTCTGCTGTGTTATATCAACAAGGGGTGATACAAGTTGGTGATATTGTCGCTTATACCACACTGGTAGGATTATTTGGATTTCCTGTTTTTACCTCACTAAATTCATTATCACGACTGGCGTTGGGATATGCCAGCGCGGGGCGGATTTTGAATATCATCAATACCCGAGCCGATTTAGACCAAAACTCACATGGGCATCATGAGCCTATTAAGGGTGAAATTCGGTTTGAAGCGGTAGATTTTGCTTATACACAAAATTCTGCGATGGTCTTGAGTGATGTCTCTTTCAATATTGCCCCCAATAAGACACTGGCAATTGTTGGGCAAACTGGCGCAGGAAAAAGCACCATTGCCAAACTCATCAATCGTACTTACGACACTAATAAAGGGCGAATTTTGATTGATGGGGTAGATGTGCGCGAGTGGGATTTGGCACGATTACGCTCTCAGATTAGCATTATCGAACAAGATATTTTCTTGTTTAGTCGGTCAATCGCCGAAAATATTGCCTTTGGTAAACCCGACGCCACACAAGCTGATATTGAAGATGCCGCCAAAAAAGCCCAAGCCCATGATTTTATTATGAGTTTTCCACAAGGTTATGAGACGATTATTGGGCAACGTGGGGTGACATTGAGTGGTGGGCAACGCCAACGGATTGCACTTTCTCGTGCATTTCTGACAAATCCGCCTATCCTAATTTTAGATGATAGTACCAGCGCCATTGATAGCGCCACCGAAGACAAAATTCAACGCGCCATCTGGACTGCCTCACAAGGGCGCACAACCGTCATTATCACTCATCGCTTGTCACAAATCCGTTGGGCAGACCATATCGTGGTTTTACGGCGCGGAAGGGTTGTCGCACAAGGCACACATGATGATTTATTGGCATCATCAGAAGCCTATCGCCGTATCTTTGCTCGTTATGAAGGCGCAGTTCCTACCCCAGAATAGATAACTCCCCCCTAATGGCGGATAAGATAATATGCTGTCCGCCATATATTCACACAAACGAATAGACTGTTTTTATCATAATCTGCACAAT
>CALDGT010000740.1 GCA_937942935.1 uncultured Chloroflexota bacterium
TATGATGGATAAAAATTTGGCGTGGCAACATCCCGAAACGCGAATGGGTAACGGTCTAATTGATTGAGTGGATGATTTTCATCCACCATCAATACCCGATAACGAGGTGTGATTTGGTCAAATGGCAATAAAGAGAATTTGCCTGTATCGCGCCAAAGGGTGTTATACAAACTATCTGCGGGGATAATGGTTGTCCCAACAGGCAATTCCACACCGAGCGATAATAATTGACTTGCAACAACATCACTGACCATAAAATGATTATCCAATAATCCTGCTTGAATCGTCACCAAGCGGGAATTTTCGATATTGGTTTGGGTGCTAGGAAATGCAACCACAGGCAAAAATAATGCCATGCCAGATTCATCTGATGGGGGTAGGTCTGGCGGATGCGGTGTGTTGGTGAGGAATAAAGGCGGTTGGGCGGGTAATATCCCCAAATCAAGGCTTGGTGTGCCTTGTGGAAGTGGTGATATAGAAAAGCTATCGGCATAAAATTGGATATATTCCGCGACATGCACCGACCAATAAGTATTATTATGTTCACCTTCAGGATAAATGGTGTAGGTATAGGGAATCCCACGTTGAGTTAGCCGTTCATCCATTATATCCAATCCGGGTGCGGCATAATCATTCACCCCTCTATCTAACCATAAACGCATCGTCTCTATATCAGGGGCATTTAGGGCTAAATCGAGTGGATTCGATTCTGGTGGAGCATGGAATCGGTCAAAAAAGGCACTATGACCGCCAATAGCACTAAATAATTCTGGATGGCGCAAACCAATTTGATACGCCCAAAATCCACCTCTCGAAATACCACCAATAGTGCGGGTTTCTTTGCGAGCATCAATCCGATAGGTGCTTTCGACCAATGGCATCAATTGGTCTAAAAATACCGCCCCCCAAGAATCGAATCCAAAGCGATTTTCATTCGCAATCCAATTACCAAACGGCAAAACAACAATCATCGGTGGCAATTGTCCATTTGAGATAGATTCATCCAAATAGGTCTGCAAGCCCAAGCGTAGCCAATGATTATCATCGTCATTTGAACCGTGCATCAGATAAATAACAGGGTAAGTAATGGTGGTTTGGTCATAACAAGGGGGCAAATAAATGGTATACACCATATTGGTCTCAATTGCACCCGCATAATAACTGGGGCGTTCTGTGCGCCCTGTTATTTCGGTACATCCTGTTTGAGCTTGGGCAATGGGATATGTATAAAAGACAATACCCCCTATTAAAATTGCCAAAATAATCATTAAAGAGACAATTCGCAAAGAGGGTTTCCTTATATCGTTGAGATTACTTAACAAAATAACAACTAACTGATTTATTCTGAGGTGGTTGTTTCGCCTGCTTTTTCGCTCAAGCGATAGCCAATCCCACGCACATTCACAATCAAATCGGCTTCGGTGCTAGTCTCTTTCAGTTTGCGTCTCAGGTTACTCACATGAGGGCGAATTACTTCTCGCGCTTCAACTTCATCTACCGCATAACCGCGTACTTCGCGCACCAATTCGCTACAAGTTACAACACGCCCACGATGCGCCGCCAAGTAGAGGAGTAAATCGAATTCAGTTGGGGTAAGGTCAATTTCTTTTTCATCCATCGAAATTTGGTAACGCTTCGGAAACAATAGCAACGGACCTAACTGCATACTTGCATTAGCGCCATCGGCTTTTATATCTAGTGATTCAGATGAAACTTTTTCTTCATTATTTTCGGCTGGAGGTAATGAAACATCGCTCACTGCTAATTCAAAGACATCACTTTTAATAGCATCAAGCAGGCTACGGCGACGTTTAAGGTTGCGAGCGCGTTCTACCCCACGCGCCACACTTTGGCGAATATCGGCACTAGAACTGGGTTTGATGAGATAATCGTGTGCGCCTAAGCGCAAGGCTTCTACAGCATTACCCAATGTGGCATACGCGGTCATGAGGATGACGATAATTTCTGGGGCTTGTTCACGGATACGGCGTAACAACTCAATACCATCTAAGCCGGGCATCCGAATATCAGTCAAAACGACATCAAATGTTTGTTTTGCAATTTGCTCTAAGGCTTCTTCTCCATTCGCCGCTTCGCTGACAACATATCCCACTTTTTGCAGGGTTTTGCTCACCGAATAGCGATTTGCCCCTTCATCATCAACAACCAAAACATACGCCAATTCTGTTGTGCCGCTAGTTGTGTTGGTCATGATGGTATCCTTTAGCTCTTTATTCTTTACCAATTCTTTCTCAATGATAGACCATTTTTACAGGTTTTTCAATAGGGCTAACAGAAGCAAAGATGTTATTCATTAAATAAAAAATTAATTAAGATGGAACAATTTTGTGTATTTTTCCCACCCATCTTAAATAATTCAGATACAAAAAATCTATCCCACAAAATCATCGCAATTTGGTCATCAATCACCAAAATTGGAATATGTGGGCGTAATATTTGTGGGATTTTGCGATTAATCATCCAATCCTTTATCGCTTGGTGCTTGCCATTCATCC
>CALDGT010000741.1 GCA_937942935.1 uncultured Chloroflexota bacterium
GGGGCAGGTTGCCCAATTTTTCGGCAATATCGGCGAGTTTTTCATCATCGCGCCCCGCCCATTCGCGCAATAATGCCAGCGATTGTTCCTTATTGAGTGTGCCGAGTCGCACTTCAGATGCGCCAACGGCGAGGGCGATGCCCCCATCGCGGGTGGTGAATAATGTCCGACAGCGTGGCGCTTCAAGGCGAAACGGTTGGATATGCTCCGCATTCCACACATCATCCAATACCAGCAACACGGCTTTATGTGCGAGGAGTGTGCGGAGGCGGTCTGAACCTGCGACTTCTGAGGTGTAATAACCGGGTGAATCACCCAATTTTGTGCCGATGAATTTCATCTGTTCGGTCAAATTTCCGGGGTCTTTGCCGATTGTCACCCAAATCACCCCATCAGGAAAAGCCGCTTGAATCACCTCATCATGACATAAGGCGGTTGCCAACACACTTTTGCCGATGCCACCCATCCCACGCAATGCCGTGAGCGCGATTTGCTCATCGGTATCATCGCCAACCACAGTACGGCGCAAAAACGCCAATTCTTCGGCGCGGTGGATGAAATGCGGGGGCAGGGGCGGGGCAGAGACAATTGTCTGACGGCGGACTTCGGGGAGGGGGATATTTTCGCCTGTGAGTAAATCGCGCTTGAGCAGGTCAAAACTGGCGGGATAATTAACCGCATCAGTAAAATCGCGGTAATTGAGATGTTCGAGGTGCAAGGGACGTTCTGCATTCGGTTGCACCAAAATGGGGATGACCGTCTTATTTTTACGCAAGGCGCGGAGTTGCTCTGCGCGACAAATTTCGGAGACAAACGCCCCATGCGAGAGCAACGCGAGGGCAATATCACAGGTCTCGATGGCTTCTTCAATCTCGTTTGACCAGCTCGCGCCACCTTCAATCTCGGCGGTGTCTAACCAAACCTGATGCCCACCCGCCAACAAATCATCACGCAGGCGCACCGCCAAATCACGCGCATCACGCCGCGCATACGAGATGAAGATAAATCGTCTATTGCTCTGGTGCGTTTCGGTGTGCATATCGAATGCAAAGCCTACTTTCCCTAAAAAAATGAATCGAATGAAATCGTATTATAGCGTTAATGGCGTATTTCGGCTATCTATGGGGCATAGATTAGATTGCATCGGTTAAATTAATTCTATGTCCTAATGTCATAAAAAAGTTTCTATATTACAGAAAAAAATCTCATGAATAAAT
>CALDGT010000742.1 GCA_937942935.1 uncultured Chloroflexota bacterium
ATTTGCCACCCCAATTTTGATTTTTGCAATACGCATACAGCGCGGGGATGTCATCTGGTGTCGCGCCCGCCTCACGCAGTTCACTCGCCACCTTGCCAACCAGTTTTTTATTGCTCTTGGTCATGCTGGCAAAATCCCACCCAAACGCCTTCGCAATTTCGCTCACCATGCGTTGATGGTCACTGAGCGTCCGCACTTTGGGCGAATCGGCGGGGGGGACTACAGGGGGGGTTGGTTTACTACTTGGCTTTGAATTGGATTGATTTTTATCCGAGTTGGTTTGCATCCCTTCAACGGCAACAATAACAGGTGTTGCGGGTTGGTTGGTCATCCCTGTTTGGTCGGAGGATTGCGACATATTTACATCACCCGATTGCGTGGGTTGTGGGGGGTGTGTTGATTCTGGCAAATATGTTTGTTGCGTGTCGTCGCCGACGGTGGCGACATTGTTTTTAATGGGTTTTGTTTCTTTTATGGTACTTGTATCTAAGTTTTATTTAAGTTCGTTGGACATCGTTGTCATGGGTGGGGTGACATTAATGTCTAGGGTGGGGTGACATTTTTCGCTCATGGACACACCTATAGATATGTCAGGGGTGACATTAGTGTCTAGGGTCTTAAGCGACAAACCCTTTGTAGAGGTGACATCTATGTCAGGGGTGACATTTTGTGATGTCCCATTATCTGTGTATTTTGGGAAGCGATATAGATTAGATTTACGCCCTCCTCCACTTTCGACTTCCATTTCGCCATCTCTAACCAACTCGTCAATGAGGCGCTGGCAATGGCGGACACTATATCCAGTCTTTGATGAAATCAAAGCAAGAGATGGAAAGCACTTGCCCTCCTCATCTGCGTGTTCCGCGATTGCTACCATGACAAATTTAGGTGCGCCTCTTTTGCCATCAGAAGCCCAAACCTTTTGTAATACCGTACCCATTACCATACTCCTAGATTAAAAATGCCAAATCTAATTTGACATATACCCGAAAATTAGGTACACTAAAAGACATGAGGCATTGCGAGTGCCTCTTGCAAAAAAACTGCTATTATCACTGTGAGCATTACCGCCTGATGATTAGACAGGCGTTTTTTCGTTTTAGGCTCGGAGTGATATAAAGACAACTTTAACATAAAATTATCTTTAGCACAATATTCTGCAAGAGACACATCTTTCATTGCCTATATTTACATTGGCACATTTGCCAAAGCCTCTTCTTCCTCTGGTGTGAGGTCAGAGGGATAATCATCTAATTCCCCTTCCCCATCTCCCAGAACTGTCACTGTATGAGCAATAGCCAATCCTTTCTCATTGGGTTTCCATGACACCCGTAACAAGCCAATTTCATATTCCCCATTGGGTTTCCACGCATCTACCCCATACTCCGAATAATATTCATCGCCGACTTGTTGCTTGAACTTAGTGGAGCGCCCATACATCCGCACTGTGAACAGTGAATGAAATTCGATATAGGTATCGCGCCCAATGCTGAAATATTTGGCAGTTGTGGCGAGGATGTCCCAATGATTCATCTTGGCGATGTTGGTGGTATCCGCTTGGGCATCCG
>CALDGT010000743.1 GCA_937942935.1 uncultured Chloroflexota bacterium
TAGATACCGGAGGCTGTTTATCATCGCCACCGCGCCCAACTACCATTATTTCGCGTAGGGGAATGATGGTCTGCATATCACCAATCTTAAAGCGTAATTTCCACCGCAAATCGAGTGTTACACCATCTTTTTGCGTGCGGTCTGGCATGGGTTTGGTGTTGGTTTTATCTATATTTAGGTAGTTTGTCTGTTTTTTATTTTCATCTGCCATAGCGACCTCTCTATTAGGGTTTATGATACCACAAAATGAAGATTTTCCCCACCTTCATCACCACTTTTTTATAGGCTTAACCTGCCTATGGGTCATAACGGGTTAAATGAGATTTTTCTGATACACTTTTAACAAAAGATATGCTATACTGGTTATATCAGTCGGGAGTGACATGGATTTGACACGGGAGGCTGATAACCGACGGCAAGTCGAAGCGCCCAACTTCGTAACATGGGCAAGCACATTAAGTGCCAATAACAATACTACAGCTTACGCTTACGCCGCCTAGTACGGTATAAGCCAAAGTTGCTGACACTACGTGAGGTCAGCCGTCTATACCATACGGCGCTATTCGGATGGATTTATAGGCGCAACAAAAAATAGCGTGCGCCCCCCTGCACGCCGATAACAGAGGGGCAAAGGTACATCGGCTAGGGGCGAACATACTGCGTTGGCTCAGGCAATTCGCAACCGAAACTCAATAGCACAACTAAACTTGTAGAAGTTTGTTATCGAATCTCAGTGGACCCCAGTTCGAGTCTGGGCACTTCCATCAGTAAGGTAGACAAGGGACACATTATGGTGTCCCTTTTTTATGGGATGTGAAATATGAATCATCCAAAAATAAAATTTATATCCCCACCCAATACATCACTATGTTGGGATAGGGAATTACAATTTGGTATCCTATTCTTCTTTATGATGCTTATGGTATTTACTTCTGCCTGCGGTACAGACGGGGTCAATCAGCAAACCCAAGTGGCATATAGCACCGCCGTCGCCACCCAGCGATTAGCTTTTCAACTCACCGCAACGGTGGATGTAGAACGCGGGCTTATCACCCTAGAGGCGGTTCAAGACCGCATAAACCGCGCCTTAGAGCAACGTCAATTCATTATTTCTACCCTAGAGGCACGCGGACTGAATGTGAGCCAATTCATTCAATTAGCAACCCCAACCCCTGCACCATTTTCACCAACCCCGATGCAACAAGTATCTGCCACACCAGAAAATACGCCCATTGTGGTTGATACACCGTTGCCGACTGCCATCGTCATCACTCCGTTAGCCATTACCCCAACGATTCAGAGCATTTCACAACAGCCAACTCAAGCTATTGCGAGTTTTGCCAATAGCCCATTACGCGATGTCGTCATGTCAACGGATGTTGGGACAGATGATTGTGCGGTGGGTGTGACCAATACTTTTTCGGTGAATAGCCCCAAAATTTATGTTGTGGCGCGGGCAGTTGGCGTGCAATCGGGGACAAATTTGGGGGCGCGATGGCAAAAAGTAGATGGCACAGAATTGGTACGGTTTGAATTTACCCCCGATTTTAATATTGATGATGCCTGCGTTTGGTTTTTTGCAGATTCCACCGACTTTCCGTTTGAGGCAGGTAATTATGAGGTGACACTCGAAATTAATTTTGTCCAAGCCACTGAGCCGATTGTTTTTACCATCGCACCATGAAGTAAGCTATGGGGCGGATATACGGGCTTGCGCCCTAATCCGCCCGTACAAGTAGTTCATTCATCCATCTGTCCCTACCCGATTGGGTGGTATCGTGTCGGGTGGGGTGTTTGATATGATGTTAATACCCATTGGTGCAGGGGCTTGCCATGGCAAGCCCCTGCAATCCCGATAATATCATTATTGTTTATCAGAGAGGAAATTTTATGTTTCATGGTGGTGGATGGTGGCGTTATTTAGATGCCGAAGTAGCTCGTCCAAAAGTAACCAGACAACTGATTAAGCGTGTACTTGCTTATGCAAAACCCTATCGGAATGATATTTTAGCCCTGTTAGCGACCATCCTCATCACAACCGTGTTGGGATTGCTCACACCCCTCATTTTCCGTGATTTGATAGATAACACGCTTCCTAATCAGGATGGAGCGCGGTTGAACTTTTTAGCCCTAACATTAGTAACCATTCCCATTATCATCGGTGGAATTCGCATTATTCAACGCCGTTTGAATAGCTGGATTGGTGAAGGCGTGATTTATGATTTGCGTGTGGCGTTATATGCCCATCTACAAAATATGTCGTTGCGCTTTTTCACCAATACCAAAACAGGCGAATTGATGAGCAGGCTTAATAATGATGTGATAGATGCCCAACGTGCCATCAGTAACACGATTGTCGAAATTATCACTAATTTAATCACCGTTGTAGCGACACTTGGTGTTCTGATTGTTATGGATTGGCGACTCACGATTTTGGGTGTGATGGTTTTGCCCATATTTATTCTACTGGCGAGGCGTGTGGGTGGGGTTTTGCGAGAACTGTCGCGTGACCAAATGAAACACAATGCCCAGATGAATGCCATGATGAACGAAACCCTCAATATTAGCGGGGCGCTACTGGTCAAGTTATTTGGACGGCGCAAAATGGAAGTCGCGCGGTTCGATTCACGGGCGGCGAGTGTGCGCGATATTGGTGTGAAGCGGGCGGTCATTGGGGTGCAATTTTTTGTGGTGATTGGCTTGGTCTCTGCGATGGGAACGGCGTTGGTGTATTGGGTGGGTGGACATTTGTATCTCACCAACCCACAGACTTTCACCATCGGCACTATTGTCGCTTTTGGGACATATCTCACTCAACTCTATGGACCGCTTCAAGCCCTGACCAATGCCCCTGTGGATTTTGCGACTTCTATGGTCAGCTTTGAGCGTGTTTTTGAGATTATAGATATGCCCATCGAAATCGCAGAAAAATCGAATGCGGTGAATTTGGATGATGTGCGTGGCGATTTGGTCTTTGATGATGTGACCTTTGTCTATGATAGTGCCAATGCAGGCTTATTGAGCAATGTAAATCGCTATGATGAAGATAGCATTGGCGCGACATTGAGTGGTGAGAATGGTGCATCACAAAATGGGCATAAACCCGAATCACAAGCCCGCGAATTGGCATTGAGCAATATTTCGTTCAGTATTCAAGCAGGGCAATTGGTGGCATTGGTCGGGCGCAGTGGGGCAGGTAAAACCACTATGACTTATCTTATCCCGCGTTTATATGACCCCACACAAGGACACATTTTGTTGGATGGTCATGATTTGCGCGATTTATCGTTAGAATCGCTCGCCTCTCAAATTGGCATGGTGACACAAGAAACTTATTTGTTTCATGATACCATCCGCACGAATTTGCTCTATGCCAAACTCGATGCGACTCAAGAAGAACTCGAATTAGCGTGTAAAGCGGCGAATATTCATCATTTTATCGCGGGATTGCCGAATGGTTACGACACAATTGTCGGGGAACGGGGCTATCGGTTGAGTGGTGGCGAAAAACAACGCCTCGCATTGGCGCGGGTCATCCTCAAAAATCCGCGTATTTTGGTCTTAGATGAAGCGACATCGAGTTTAGATAGCGAATCTGAGGCGCTCATTCAAGAAGCACTCAAACGGGTGATGTCGGGGCGCACGAGTATTGTTATTGCCCATCGGTTAAGCACCATTTTAGCCGCTGACCTGATTTTGGTGATGGACAGAGGCGAAATTGTGGAATCGGGTACACATGCCCAACTCTTGGAAAAGGGCGGGATTTATGCGACACTCTATGAGACACAATTTAGTCGGCAAGAAGTCATATAGCACCCCTATCCCCCCGTCCCCCTTTCCCCATTGCATGGAGAAAGGGGGTGAAAACCTAAAAACAGGTGATTTTGCTCCCTCTCCACAACGCGGGGAGGGGGTTGGGGGTGGGGTAAAAAAGGGATTCT
>CALDGT010000744.1 GCA_937942935.1 uncultured Chloroflexota bacterium
ATTCTTCTGCCGCCACAATCAGGCTATCATCGTTACTGATGACCACATATTGAAATTTTGTATCGTTGGGATTAGTGATGGTCAGTGTCGCTTCGCCTGTATTGGCATCCCAAACCTTGACCGTCTTATCATCGGAAGCAGTAGCAAGCAAAAATCCAAAACTATTCCACGCCACATCATTGACCTTAGCACTATGCGCTAATAAACGGGGCGGGGCGTTCAAAGTGGCTAAATCGAATATACTGGCGCCTGTGCTATGTCCAACCGCTAACCAGATGCCATTCGGCGCAAATTCAAGCGCGGTTGGGGCTTCTGAACCCGCATCTGTAATGGTCACAGTAGCGACTTCTGCCAATTGGGCGATATTACTGGCGATAATAACAGGGTATGGCTTGCTTGGGTCGTATGATAGATTCGTGGTCGTGCTGGTTATATTACTGATAGGGGTACTGGTAGGGGGCGTATTTCCATCGCTTGAGCAAGCAACAAGTGACATAGCCAAGATAAACATCATCACAAATTGAATCATAAAACAAAAATCTCCTCATAAAGATGATATAAATAACATCCTTATCATAAGGCGATAGTTTATTACGGTCAATTACGGAGAATATACACCACCAGCATCCCCCATTGGCATATCGCGCTGGCGGTGATTGCCCCCAAAATCCCCATCGGCGGAATCATGATGATGTTCAAAATTCCGTTGCCAATTGCCCCCGCAATATTCACCCACAACACAAAATTCTGTGAATTCTTGCCATATAGCCGATGAATGATGGGCAAATATCCAAATATCGGCAAAGCAAATAACCCACTCATCAGCCAAAACGCATCATCATAATGCAATTCATATACCCACCCGATGAGCATCCGCAGAAAAATCAGCAGTGGCGGAATCGTAATACATCCCACAAAAAATAAGCGAATGGCAATTTTGCGAATGGTCGCGCCATCGAGCCGATAAATGGTTTTCACAAATGGGATGAGGATAAAATTTGCCCCCGCTTGGATATACAACAGCAGGTTAATCACCACCTGATATGAGGCAACATCCGATTTTGAGGCGAGCGCCGAGAGGGTATATAAATCTATTCGTGAGGCGAGCATCCCGCTTAATCCGAGCAGAAAAAAGGGCAATGCGAGGCGAAAATAGGAGAGATTCACCCCACTCCCCGTTTCATGGAGAGTGGGAATCTTTTGCTCCCTTCCCTTATGGAATGGCGGGGATGGGGATACATGACGAATTATCATCCCCCCCCGATACCGCCACACATATAATCCCGCCTTACACCAAGCACCGATGATGAAAACCAAAAATAATCGAGATTGGTCAATTTCGCCTATCAAGAGCGCGATGAGCATGAACGCGGTTATCATCATTTCTGTGAATACGGCATAGGCAAAGTGTCGCCGATACACAATCATCACCTCAAATGATTGGGCAATCATCAACGGAGCTATCCAAAGAATATATAATCCCCCATTGGCGATGAGCAAAGCGGGGCATATCAGCAAAAATAATGCAAAACGGGTGATAAACACCTCGCGCCATGTGGGAATAATCGTTTGCGGATATTGGCTAAATTGACGGAGCAAATATTCTTTGTTCCCCCACGCCAAAAAATGGGCGATGAGTTGGGCGGTGATGAGTGCGCTCACAAATTCACCCCACAAATCACGCGAGGCAATGCGAATAACTAAC
>CALDGT010000745.1 GCA_937942935.1 uncultured Chloroflexota bacterium
AATCGCTCTTGGCGGATGGTGTGGAATATTTGCCTTATGGTGATACAACTATCTCCGCCAAAGTCGTTGCACTCACACAAAATGGTAGTCCTGCGACTGAATTGAGCATTGGCGATAAAGTCGAAGTGGTACTCAATCGTACCCCATTTTATGTCGAAGCGGGTGGTCAGGTCAGTGATACAGGTACAATCCGCGCCGAAAAGTGGGAAATTGAAATCGAGGATACACGCCGCCCGGTTGGTGGATTGATTATTCATATCGGTGAGGTGGTGCAAGGTGCGCCCAAAGTGGGGGATTCTGTATCGGCGATAGTCGATTCGTCCCGCCGTGCGGATATTACCCGCAATCATACAGGCACGCACTTGCTTCATGCGGCACTCCGCAATCATTTGGGGATTCATGTGCAACAACGCGGGTCATTGGTCGCGCCAGAACGCCTGCGCTTCGATTTTGCCCACGATACACGCATGACACCAGACCAATTAAAAGCCGTCGAAACTGAGGTGAATCAGGTCATTTTGGCGAATTATCCTGTGAAATCACAAGTTAAATCGCTTCAACAAGCCAAGTCAGAAGGCGCGATGGCGTTATTTGGCGAAAAATATGGCGAAACTGTGCGGACAGTCATCATCGAAAATGGTACACGCTATAGTTATGAATTGTGTGGCGGGGTGCATGTATCCTCTACCGCCGATATTGGCATGTTCCTCATTGTCAGCGAAGGCAGTGTAAGTGCGGGTGTGCGCCGTGTCGAAGCCCTCACGGGGAGCGCGGCAATTGCTTATATTCAAGAAAAATTAGACCAATTGGCGCATGTGGCAGGGCAGTTGCAAACCACCCCAGAAAATGTGGTAGGGCGGGTAATGGCACTGCAAGACGAATTGAGCCAAAGCCGTAAATTGATTGAAAAATTGCGCCGTGATGTGGCTCGCCAAGCCTTTAATGCGCGTATTGGTGAATTAGAAATGATTGGCGGCGTGTCTGTGATGGTCTTGCAAGTCGAAGATACCCCTGTCGAAACTCTGCGCGAAATGTCAGATTGGTTCAAAGGCAAGGCAAAATCTGGTATTTTTGTGGCGGGGAGCAGTTTTGAAGATAAACCTGTGTTGATGGTCACAGTCACCGATGATTTAACCAAGACCTATCAGGCGGGGAATATCATCAAACAAATTGCACCAATTATCGGTGGCGGTGGTGGCGGTCGTCCGAATATGGCACAAGCAGGCGGTAAAGATGTATCGAAATTAAGCGATGCGTTGGCACAAGCCCGTGTTGTCATTAGCCAAATGGCAAAATAAGTTATAATGGGGTGGTTGTCTATGCCACCCCATTTCTATCGCAGGGGCATCGCCACCACAATAAAGCATTTTCATGCAATATTCAGCCAATTTGGTAAAATTGGGTGTGATGGAATCAATCATGAAAGGGTTGAGCATGTCTTCTGGTCGAGAACTCATACAAATCGAAGCGGGTGAAGATGTTAATTCTGTGCGAGACCGGTTGTCATTTATTCATGGTAAGCGTGTCTTGCTCGTGTGGCCCGAAGAAGGTACTGCACTCATCCGTAAATTAGATTTAGTCCTTGTCCAGCGTGAAGCCATGCGTCGCGCCATTCGCTTGGCGATTGTTACACATGATTTATTGGTGATTCAAC
>CALDGT010000746.1 GCA_937942935.1 uncultured Chloroflexota bacterium
GTGAGTGTTTCACCACTGGGGACGACAGCTTTTACTTTTTCGCCCTTTTTATGCCCCAGTAGAGCTTTACCAATGGCGCTCTCATGTGAAATTTTGCCCTCACGCGGATTTGATTCTGCCGCGCCAACAATCAAATAAGTTTCATCTTCGTCTGCGCCTTCTTCTCGGATAGTCACTTCTGAACCAATCCGTACTTCATCAGACCCACCCTCATTCGAGATGACTACCGCGGCACGCAAAATATTTTCAAGGTATTGCACACGCCCCTCTACAAATGATTTTTGCTCGCGGGTATCATGATAATCGGCATTTTCCTTCAAATCACCTTCTGCTACTGCTTCTTTTAGTTTGGCGGCAAGCGCAGGCAGGCGTACTTTTACTAATTGTTCTAATTCGCGTTCAAGTTCTTCTTTGCCCTCTTGTGTAAGATAGGTTGGCTCAGACATTTACATATTCCTTCCAAAAATCATGTTGACGCATAAATATAATAGGCATATCACCACAAATCATCCGATTCATGCGTTAGGCAATCATATCTTGCTATACTGGGTATTTACACATCATTTTAACGTGTTATTGCCCAATTGCCAACATTACAATTTTAAGATTTGTATATCCAAATGAGGCAAATAGGGATATATTTAAGGTAATGATGTGTATCAAAATAGAAAGGATAACCCTTGTGAAACGACAACATTTATCACTTGGTCTGGTTATGGTCATTTTGTTATTCTCGATGTCTAGCCTCATCAGCGCCCAAAGCACAAGTCCTGTCTTTCGGATTGGTGTCTTGGCAGATGAACGCAGTCCGCTCGCCAATGGCGCACGCCTCGCAGTCAAACAACTCAATGCACTTGGCGGTGTTCGTGGCGCAGATGGCACATTCTTTCAATTAGAATTGGTCATCGCACCCATTGAGCCAGAAGGGTCTCTCACCAGCGCAGTAGAAGCACTCGCAATCGCCCGTGTAATCGCCGTTTTGGGACCAAAAACAACCGAACAAGTCCTAACCGCCCTACCACAATTACAAAGCCTGAATGTACCAATCCTCACCCCCGCTACAGGGGACACCGTTATCGCATCTGACCAAACAGGCTTGTTGTTCCGCATACGTTCCGCAGAGCGTTGGCAAGGAAGCGCATTAGCCGATTTGCTCA
>CALDGT010000747.1 GCA_937942935.1 uncultured Chloroflexota bacterium
TGTCGGTGTGGGCGGGTGGGGAAAGTCGCGCATATCTGCCGAAATTGCGCTGGCATATCCACAGGGCGCGGTGTGGCATCGCTGTTCGGAGGTGGGGCGCAGTTATGAACTCATCTCATTATTCCGTGAGCATTTCGGATTCCCACAAGAGACCAAAGCCGATGATGTGTTGGCGCACATGAGCCAGATGAAACCGTTAGTCGTGGTGGATAATGCGGAGGAGGTCAAAAATGCCGATGCGCGTGCGGATTATGTCGCGTTGTTGCTTCAGTTGATGGGATTAGGTGTGCCTGTCCTCATCACCACACGGCGCTTGTGGGATGAATTCAAACCGCGTGTGCAATATCCACCGCCCCAATTGCCCTTGCCGATTGCGACCCAAATCACGGCGGATTTTGCCGAAAGCCAAAATATCCCCATGACGGCGGATGAGGCACGCCAATTGGCAGAAGCGGGGCGGTTGCACCCCCGCCTGATTGAATTGGCGGTGCTGATTGTCCCCGAAATTGGGTTTGATGCCACCCTGCGCCGTCTCAAAAGCCTGAAGCATGATGATATTCAAGATGCACTAGAGGAGATGATTCACAAAACGTTGGCGCAAATGCGCGACGAAGCCAAACACGGCGCAGATGCCTATGCGCTCATCCATAATATGACATGGTTGTATGGCACATTCACGCTAGAGGCGGTGATGGCACTCGCGCCTGACCATCTGAAAGATGAAGATGAACTGGCGGATACGCTCACCACATTGGGGCGCTATCAATTCGTCCCGTTTGATATGACCACCAAACGCTATAGCCTGTTAGATGTCGTGTGCGATGCGTTGGGCAAACCCAAAGACCCCGCCCTATTCGATGCCTACGCCGATTTTTATCTAGGGCGGGCGAAAGCCATTTTTGTGGATTTGGAAGACCACCCCGAATTATGGAATGAGCATGAAGCCGATTTCATCAATATCAAAACGCTAGGGAATGAATTGATGACGCGCACCCAAAACGGCACGACAGGCGATGTGGCGCGTGCCATGCGCTTTGCCGAATATACCAGTATTTATGTTCCTAATCGAATGGAAGAACGGGCGTGGGCGTGGTTGGAAATGGGGGTGAATGCCGTGCGCGAAGTGCGTAAGGGCGCGAATGATGCGGGTTTGATGAGGATTGAAGCCAAATTACTGCGCCGATGGGGTTCAGTATGGTATTTATTAGGTGAAAAACAAAAAGCGCTTGAATTATACAATCAAGGATTAGCCCTATCGCAGGTGGATGCTGATAAAAAAGGGGAGGCGAGCGCCCTCAATAACATCGGAAATGTGTGGTATGCTTTGGGTGACAATGAAAAAGCACTAGAGTTCTATGAGCAATCCCTACCCTTAGCCCGTACAGTTGGGGATAAACGAGGAGAAGCATATACACTCTTAGGTATTGGAAATGTGTGGTCTAATTTAGGTGATAAGTACAAGGCGCTAGAATTTTATGAACAATCTCTGACATTAGCCCGTGCTGTTAACAATAAAGGCGGGGAAGCTAGAACACTCAATAGCATGGGTAGTGTATGGTCAGATTTAGGTAACAAGCATAAGGCACTAGAATTTTATGAGCAATCTCTACCCCTTGCCCATACTGTTGGCGATAAAGGCGGGGAAGCCATCATACTCATGAACATCGGGAATAGATGGTCAGATTTAGGCGACAAGCATAAGGCGCTCGATTTTTATGAACAATCCCTGACCCTAAAACGTGCGGTTGGCGATAAAGGCGGGGAAGCCATCACTCTCATAAACATGGGAGCTGTCTGGTCAGATTTAGGTGATAATCATAAGGCGCTGGAATTTTATGAACAATCCCTACCTCTTGCCCGTGCCGTTGGGGATAAAGGCGGGGAAGCAAACACCCTCAATAACATCGGGGCTGTGTGGGCAGATTTAGGCGACAACCATAAGGCACTGGAATTTTATCAGCAAGCCGTTCCTCTATATGAAACGATTGGGG
>CALDGT010000748.1 GCA_937942935.1 uncultured Chloroflexota bacterium
AATCTCTTATTTTTTCACTTATTTGTTTATGGGTGTTGGCAATTGGCATTATCCCCAGCCAACCTACTTTCGCAGGTGCGAATGATGTTAATGTGCAGTGGGCTGAATTATATCATAAAGCGCCTAGTGCCAATGCGCGAACAGAATTTGTACCCGGACAATCATATACTTTCTTTAGTGTGGATAATTCGGGGAATTATTATCCATCCACACAGGCACGGGTGAGTATTTTGGTGGATAACAACGACATCACCAGCGCCAATGTGGTGTATTGGGATGGTGTGGCAGATGTATATGTCCCAATGAGCTATCAGACCGATGTAACCGCCAATCTTAATTTTACAGGGGATAATCAATATAGCATCTGGTCGGGTGTATTGCCCACACCAAGTTTATTAGGTATAAGTGCTGGACAGAATTTTTGTTATCGCATTCAGGTCAATGACGGTGCTGATAATGATTATCTGAACGGCACATCAGGCGACTGGCAAAATCCGATTGGGCAATGGGTTGTGGATAATGACATATCATCTAATAATTTTTGTGAGGGAGTACAAGCCTTCCCGACTATCAGTTTGCTAACAGGGACAGATGCACAGGGTGAAAATGTGACCACCCGCAACATCCCGATTAATATATCTTCCGCGATTAATGAGCCGATAACCGTCAACATCAGCTATGCCGATGGCACAGCCACGACAAGCGATAATGATTACAATACCACAACCACCAGTTTTACCATTCCTGCCAATACATCTGGTTCGTATGGTGCGCCGATTACAGGATTCATCAACAACGACAACAAATATGAATTGAATGATTCATTCACCATCACATTGACGAGTGTTGCTACAGGAAATGCGAGTATTTCGCTCGGTAGCACAATCATCTATACCCTCATAAATGATGACCCTGTTCCCACCGTGTCTTGGGCGACAACCACAGCCTCACAGACAGAAGGCAATAGTGGTACTGCTGGCTATTTTCTGACGGTAAGCCTGAGTAACCCCTCATACCAAAATATCATGGTAGATGTGAATTATGCAGATTTAGGGGCGACTTATTTGACAGATTATGGGCTGTCGAATACCGTCACTATCGTTGCAGGTTCTACGACAAACACGACTTATACCTACATCATTTATGGTGATACCTTGGATGAACCGAATGAAGATTTTAGCCTCACATTAGGCACTGTTTCGGGGGGAACAGCGACAATCGGTGCATCTGATACCATCACAATTACTATCTTAGATAATGATAGTGCAGGGTATGATTTGGATAGTAGCGGTGTGACGGCGATTAGTGAGCCGAATACGACCACCAGCTTTACGATACGATTAACATCCTTACCATCTAGTCCTGTAACGATGGCATTTGAATCGGACGATGCGACAGAATGTGCATTAAGCCCAACCAGTTTTGTATTCGATAATACGAACTGGAACAATTTACAAACCATCACCATCACCGCACAAGATGATTTGATTGCCGATGGCGCACAAACTTGTAATGTTAGCGCCCGCTTGGTCGGCGGAACGCCGAGCGAATATCTTGTTGTGCCAAATCCGGTTTTCCCTGTGACCGTAAACGATAACGAGACGGCAGGATATGACTTGAATATTAGCGGTGTGACGGCGATTAGTGAGCCAAATACAACCACCAGCTTTACGATACGATTAACATCCTTACCATCTAGTCCTGTAACGATGGCATTTGAATCGGACGATGCGACAGAATGTGCATTAAGCCCAACCAGTTTTGTATTCGATAATACGAATTGGAACAACATACAAACCATCACCATCATCGCACAGGATGATTTGATTGTTGATGGCGCACAAACTTGTAATGTTAGCGCCCGCTTGGTTGGCGGAACACCGAGCGAATATCTTGTTGTGCCAAATCCAGTTTTCCCTGTGACGGTGAATGATAATGAAATTGCGGGTTATACGGTGAATACAGGCGGTGTGACGGCGATTAGCGAGCCGAATACCACGACCAGTTTCACCTTTGGTCTGAATACGACGCCATCTGGGACGGTTATCATCAATTTTACATCTACAGACCCAACCGAATGTCAACCAAGCCCGACATCCTATACATTCACCGATACAACGCCACAAACCATCACCATCACCGCACAAGATGATGCTTTGTTGGATGGCGCACAACCGTGTGGGATAACTATCTTATACGCGGGCGGGACTGCAAGTGAATATAGTGCATTAGCTAACCCTGCCGATGTGAATACAACTGTCAATGATGATGAATCTCCCAACGGATTGAGTGCGAGTGCCGTATGTGTTGGCAATAATTTACAAGTGACCATTGGTGCTGGCGATGCAAACTTTAATGTGACTGGCACAGGTGGGGGTGGCTTGCCATTAACAAATGTTGGACTTGGGGCATATACCCTAACGGGACCCAGCACATGGACAGTTACAGTGACTGAACTTTCTGGTGACACCGAGACGCTCAATTTAGGTACATTCACTTGCCCTGTGCCAGTGGTTGTTCCACCTGTTACATCTGCCCCGCCACCTGTTCCACAACGTTGTGATGTTGGCGGTTATAGCCTCGAAATTCCAGAAGGCATATTTTGTACCGATTTGTTTGCCAATGGGCGCATCCTTATTCCCGGTAGCATCCCCGCGAATTTGGCATCACGCACAATAGAAGCCGTAGATATCGGCACATTTAATGGGCGTACTGTGGTGAGTGGTGAATTTGGCACAGGTCTGCCTATTTGTTTGGGTGGTGTAGGACAACTCATTTTCTTAGATGCGTCTACCAGTCCACGCGCACAATTTGGATTGAATACATTCACAATAGATGGAAAAACCTGTGGGTTTATCATCAACAGTGGAACAGTCGTTTTGATTACCCCATAAAACGATGATATATTGGTAGGGATGTTGTATAATTTCAAATATCCCTACCATTTGGCATGGCAGGGGCGCAAGTAATTGCGTCTTTTTGTTTATGAATTAAGGAAATTCATGTCCCCGCGTTCTCAAGTGATTCCACCAATCAAAAAACGTCGTCATATTCGGCGATATGTGCGTGCTGTGTGGCGTGATTATTTTGCATTATGGCGTGAATTTAATCATCCGATTGTCGTTTTTTTGTTTTTCACCATTGTCATAGGATTTATCTATGGCGAATTACATGCGCTCACATACCCCGATGAGCGATTGCCATTGATAGACCGCCCATATACCATGATTCAGATGATGATTTTAGAATCGCCACCCCTCACATTACCCCAAGAACCGCATCTCATCTTTTTTTGGTATTTAATGCCTGTGGTGTTGGTGTATGTGGTTGGTCGGGGCGCGAGTGATTTTGTCCGACTTTTTTTGAATTGGGATGAACGACGCGATGCGTGGAGGATTGCTTTGGCTTCTACCATGAAAAATCATGTGATTATATTTGGTGCTGGTCATGTCGGGATTCGTGTAGTCAATGAATTACATCGCATGGGCTATGATATTGTTGTTGTTGATAATGAACCAGATGCTGGTATTGAAGAACGCCTGCAAGAACTTCGTGTGCCACTCATTATTGGCGATGGACGCTTGCCAAGCACACTCGAAAAAGCCAGCCTCAAAGATGCAATGGCATTTGTGGCGTGTACAGGCAATGACCATGTGAATTTGGAAGTGATTATGCGGGTGCGCGATATGAATCGGACAATTCGCATTGTCTCGCGGGCATGGAACCAGAGTTTGGCACGTCAGATGAAAGAATTTTTTAATATTGAATCGGTACTCAGTTCATCCGATTTATCTGCCCCTGTATTTGCTGGTGCGGCATTAGGCATTGAAATCACGCAAACAGTTCATGTTGCTGGTGTGCAATATAGCATGATTCGGCTCGAAATTTCGTCCTCTTCATTCATGGCAAACCGAACAGTGGGCGATTTGCAACGCAGAGAAGATATGGATATTGTGTTATATGTGCGTGGGGATGATACAGAGGTGCAACCGAGCCATGATTTAATGGTTCGTGAGGGTGATACACTGGTAATTTTTGCTCAACATGAGCGCATTTTGAGTATTGTAGCCCGTAATCGTGGTCGTTAGTGCCTGTGCTATAATGGTGAAAATCGTTTTTTATGGCGAATAGGATTACTAAAAAATGAGGCGTGTTTTTGGGATATTCTTATTGATGCTCCTATTTTCGATGAGGGTATCTGCACAAGGTGGGGGATTGGCGCAGAATGATATTCAACGCATTGCAAGTAGCGTGGTACAAATCGCTATCATCACCAAGGACGGTGTTCAAACCACAGGTTCTGGCACAATTGTCACTTCTACAGGGATGATATTCACCAATCAGCATGTGATTGAAGGCGCACAAGAAATCGCCATTTTGTTTTTAGACTCTTTAGAAGAACCTCCCGTTTTCAAATACCTTGCCAATATTGTTGCCAGCTTTCCAGATGAAGATTTTGCCATTTTACAAATTGACCGCGACTCTACAGGTGCATTTTTAGAGATGCGCTCGCTTGATTTGCCATTTCTGAACCCAACTTATCCCGATATAACACTTGGTGAGCGCGTGTATGTGTTTGGATACCCTGCCATTGGCGATGGTTATTTGGTGTTGGTAGATGGCATGATTACCACGATTCAAAATGGTGTTGTGAATGGAGAACGGATGCCCGTTTGGTATCAGACAGATGCCGAAATATCACCCGGAAATAGCGGTGGGGTGGTGGTAAATGGGAACGGTGAATTGGTCGGGATTCCTACACTCGTCCAAACCGAAACTGAAACAGGGGCGCGGCTGGGGCGGATTCGCCCATTTAAGGCGGTATCAGTATTATTTGATGAATATTTGGCGTATGTGAATAATCCAGATGATTCCCCGACACCGATGCTACGCCCACAAGATGCCATCCCAACACCCCTCGCTACACCAACCGCTATT
>CALDGT010000749.1 GCA_937942935.1 uncultured Chloroflexota bacterium
AACATCGCTTAATACACCGATTGTTGCTTGGGATTGGGATACGTATATTGCCGATTCTTATTGGAGCGATGCTGGTATCCCCGACCCGCTTTCGACACAAATTCCCCAAACTTATATGGGAAGTTTGCCCACCTTGCCAATAGATTTATCACAAGTGGCTTGGGTAGATGATATTGGTCTGAATGATTCGCAACGTGCAATTTTGGCTCAAAATGGATTTGTAGTCGTGCCAGCAGGTCTCGATTTTTTTGACCAAGCCTATAGCGAATATGAGAATGTATGGGATGTGGTGAATCCAGAAACATTTGAGACAGAGATTGAGCGCCCATACTGGATTAGCACCGATGCCGTGTTACATACCCTGTATTTGAATTTTGAAAATCTGCTCAAATTCACAGAATTAGATGTGCTTCATTATATGATGTCTGGCATTTTGGCAAATGCTTATCGGACAGCATATGCGACCTATCAGGGTTTGATTGGTACATCGCTTGAATCACAAGCACGCGGGTCTGCTGTTTTTTATGCAGTGGCATTAGGGTTATTTGATTCTAATTGGGAAGACAGAGGCTATCCGTGGACTGTGAACGATGAGTCTATTCGTGCCGAAGCCGATGGCTTGATTGCCCAAGCGATTAACGCGGTTGATGTGTTGGATGTCTCATTTTTGCCCACCTACCAAGAAGATTTTAGCCAATATAAACCACGCGGACATTATACCACCGACCCGATTTTACAAAGTTATTTTCGTGGGATGATGTGGCTTGGGCGTATCACCTTTTTAGTGAAGGATGATGTCCCTCTCGTCAGTAGTTTATTTGTCTTGAAGGCATTGAATGAATCGGGTGGGTTGGCTTCTTGGCGTGAAATTGCCGATTTCATCACCTTTTTGGTTGGTGAAGAAGATAATCTTGGTCCTATTCAATATTTCCCACTGGCAGAATTGGTGTTTGGGACGGGAATCCCAACCGAAGCATTATCGGATACGGCATTATTAGAGACTTTCCGCCAAGAAATATACAAATTACCTGCACCAAAAATTAGCAATGTCAAAACAGATGCAGATGTGACTGAAGAAGAATTGCCAGACCTCACACGCGGATTCCGTTTCTTTGGGCAACGTTTCACATTTGATGCGTATGTCATGCAAAATTTATTGAATCCGTATGTTAAAGAAAACCCAGAGGGACTCGTGCGTCCATTGCCTTCTAGCTTGGACGTAGCGAGTGTGTTGGGGTCTGATGTGGCGTATGAATTGCTCCAAGCGCGGGGCGATACCACATTCGATAAATTTGTTGGCAATATGACCATGCTCCGCGAAGAAGTGAATACCTTCACTGCCGAAGATTGGTTCAAAAATATTTATGGTGGTTGGTTGTGGACATTGCAACCGTTTTTTGTCCGCAGAGATGAAGCCTACCCGCCAATGATGAGTACACGCGCATGGCAACTGAAAGATTTGCAAACCGGTTTGGCGAGCTATACCGAACTGAAGCACGCCACTGTGTTATATGCCGCCCAACCAGAAGGACGGGGCGGGGGCGGTGGATTGCCACCTGTACCGCCGACCAGTTTTGTTGAATCAAATCCGTATGTATTCGCACGAATCGCAATCATTGCGGCGGCGCTCCAACCCAAAGTGCAGGCGTTTGCGAGCGAATCTCAAGGAGATTATCCAAGTGTTGGGGTAATTTCGTTCACCCTAGAACAATTATCATTCTTATCGGCACGCCTCGCGCATATTTCTCAAAAGCAGATGTTCGGCGAAGCCCTGACAGATGATGAAAAATATTTCCTCAAATATGATGTGCATAGTTCTTTGAATGGGATTCGTACCTCATTGGGTGATTTAGTCGCCATAGAAGACCGCCCACCATTTTCTGCTCTCGTGACCGATATTGCTACCAATTCAGATATTGAAGCTGTGTTGCAAATTGGCACAGGCAAAATAGATTATATCTATGTGGTCGTGACGGGGGATGATGGCACATTACAATTGGCGCGTGGGGCTGTGTATAGCTTCTATGAATTTATTAACCACATCAATAACCGCCTGACCGATGAGCAATGGCGCGAGATGATTACCAACGGGCAAATCCCACCGCGTCCCGATTGGACAGTCGAATTTATGGGGCAACCGTAAAATGATGATGGGCGGATTGGGGGTATCCGCCCTTTTTTATGTTATTGGATTTGCCTTTTCCCATTCTTGGGCAAAATATTCTTGCAAATAGCGGTGACGGAAGATGAACCCGCCCCCGACTTGCCGTAGCAATCCTAATTCGGCGCAACGGATGAGGAACTTGGCATAGTTTAGGGGCGCAAGTTTGGCACGCCAGAGGATGATGCGTAGGGTTGTATGAAGAAAAACTGTCCAACCACCACCAATCAAAACATAAAATGCCCCAAATATTAATCCCAAAATAAAACCTGTTATTAAACCAAAGAATATTGGGATTAATAAGTTTTGATTTAACCCTATTATCAATATACTAGCTATGCTAAATATTCCGATTAAAACTAAAATAATAATTAGCCCAAATATCAATCCAAACTGAAAACCATTTCTAAGGCTACGTTTAATACCTTGATTAGGTTTTGTGCGTGTTTTAGTCATTGACTCAGATTGAATACAATTCATCAGTCCGAAAATTAATCCTACACTTAGTCCCCCTCCCAATAAAAACTCTATATCTTTTCTACCATTTAAAATTGGTATTAGTCCTCCTATTAGACCGAAAAGAAACCCATAAAGCAATTTTTTTAGATTAATTCCGAGAATTAGCCTATCTGAAATCTCTATATATGCTAATTCAAATAAGAACCTTTTAAAGAATTTATAGCTCGATTTTTGATTTCGAGCTAAGTCGGATAATTGTAAATCTTCGATGTTAAACCGTGTTTTTTCATTTTTGTTCATCTGCCACGCCATCCACCCCAGAAAATGGCTGGTGTTATGGGATTCACCCATGAGTCGTATATCTGTATATCGCCCCATGAGATGGTCACGACGTGTTTCTAAACGGACATCATCCAATTTCAATTGCTTATTCGGATTGCCCGTATATGGCGCACCCTGATATGCCGATTTCATCGCACTTAATAAGAATGGGGTTTGTGCCATTTCTTTGGCAATCGGCTCATGCTGAATCAAATCGCGTGTGCCGATATGCTCATTTCCTGCCAGATAATCGGTAATTTGGGTATCCGATAAATCATCCAGCAAAATCGCACCATTCACATCCAGCTTTTTCGTGAGTGCTTCGTAATCCCCAATGCGACTGCAAACCGCGATTTTCACATTTTTATGGTCTTCCCGATAAGCGTTAATTGCATCCACACACGCATCACGCGCCGATTCCGCCACTTCATCCAGACCATCCAGCAACAAAATAATTTGGTTGCGGTCTAGCCGATTTTTGCCATTCTTTTTGGGGATGCTATAATTTCGGCGCATCTCATCCACCAGCCATTCACCCAAATTACCCTGTTTAGTCGCCCATGATGACAAATTGAATACCAGTGGCATGGGTTGTTTAGCATCGGCTTGTGCCTGTCCGAGTAGTGTCTCTGCAAGTTGCAATAACAAGATGGTTTTGCCAGCGCCCGGTTTGCCCAAAATGAGCAATTGCCCATTCATATCCTCAAAAATTTGTCCAATACTGCCATCTGGCAATTTGTAATCGCTATAATCTTTGGTTTTTAGGACGGCATCGGTGCGGAGTTGCGATTTGATGGTGAATAGACCATGTTCGGTGTTTTTATACAACACACCTGTTATCCATGATTGATACAGGTTGTATAAAATTTGCTCACGGTCGCGCTTTTCGGGGTCTTTGATGTTGATTTTGCCATCGGTTGGTGGGCGGTAGACAATCGGCGATACAATACGGCGGGCTAAATCGGATGGGGATTCACTCGCATAATCGGATGTGTCGGGTCGTGATAAAACTTGCGCGAGTTGCTCAAAGCCTCGTTTTTCATCCGCCACAAAATCAATGTATTGCACCCCTTTCAGCCAATAGGGGAGTTCTGTGGGATGATAACGCAACAGTAATAACCGTTTTGCGCCCTTGCTACTGAATGCAAAATCCCATTCGGTCAGGACTTCGCGGGATTGTAGCGCCTCTGGGGTGACAATGCCGATGATAGTTTGTGCTGATTCTAGTCCTTTTTGGATTTCATCCCGAAAATATTCACCTTTGCGGATGTCATCTACATCAAACCATGTCTGATGACCCAATCCACGCAAAAAATCACGCACTTTTTGGGCAAAGGGACGGTACTCGCTTTTGTAGCTAATAAATGTTGTGGTCATCCTAAATCCCTAATTTGGATGAGGCGGATATTCATCCTCATTATAACCTATCTTTCGTCATGCGCTACTTGTGCGCTACTGTCATTTCCTTAATAGTTGCGATATAATTAAATCTAAATTCGATTATTTTTGTGATGAAGGGATTATTTCTTTGGCACGCAAACCAGCAGACCAATCGGTCAACCGAGAGACGATTTTACACGCAGCGGCAGATGTGTTACGGCGCAATGGCTATGAGGCGACTACCATGAAAGACATTGCCTCTGAGGTGAATCTGACTGCCGCCAGTTTATATCACCATTTTCGCAATAAAGATGCACTATTACTCGCTGTATTAGAAGGTGGATTAGACCATGCTATCAGCAAAATAGAACCAGTCGTCCAATCGGATAAAACATCCACCGAAAAATTATATGATATGGTACGGTTGCATGTGCTGACCCTCACAGCGAATACAGCAGTCGGGGCGGCGATGATTTTTGAAATTCGTCCATTGATGAATCTCAAAGCCGATGGACGGAATGGCGCTCATAACTATACTGATGATTTTATCACCAAGCGCGATACTTTTTTTCAACGGCGTGAATATTTTGAAGTCTTGTTCCGTCAAGTGGTCAAAGA
>CALDGT010000750.1 GCA_937942935.1 uncultured Chloroflexota bacterium
TTCGGCAATCCCTTCGGCATTAAAAAACACCGAAATAAATTTGCCCCATTCGGCACGAGCGAGGGGGTTGGTCTCTGCAAATTCGCCTAAAAGTGCCACAGGCAAGCCAGCATCTTGCAATTGGTGGTAGCTATCGGTATCAAATCCAAAGCCATAGGTGAAGATGAGTTCTGGATTCAATTCTAAGGCAGTTTCGATGTCTAATTCAAAATTCGGGGCGATTTCGGTCAATTCGCCATCAGCAAATTTGTCTAATACGGCGGTATTGGTGGCAAGGCTCGCCATATCTACACCCACTAAATAATCTAAAATCCCATACAAATCGAAATAGGGTAAATAGGTGGTAGACATACTCACGGCACTCGTGACGGGAACAGTTACCACTTGGGCAGATTCATAACCAGTTGGCACAGGTGCGCCACATTGCACCAACAAATATTGCACCACATCGGCTTCATCGGCATCATTCCAAGGGGCGGTCACAGTCAGCAATTTGTATGAACCAAAATATTCGACACTAAAACCCGATGTATATTCTGTCGTGATTTTTTCTGGGAAATAATCCACATTTTCATCATACTCACCTTCCGCGAGGCAAGCATCTGGATTGGTGGTGGGTGCTTCTTGTGCGCTCACCACAGAAAAACATAAGCTCAACATGAGGGTAAAAACAACTAACAAACGCATAAAAACCTTTCTCCTTTGTGTGTGAATAGAGAGAAAGCAAAAAAACATGCGCTTTTGGGGATGTTTTGTGAGGATGTATTGCTGAGATGACCAAATATCGGACACGCTCGTTTCCCTTTCTCTCGAAGGTACTATAGACGAGCTAAAACGTGGCGGGTATTCGGACTTCTCTGTGGTTCAGAGTTACCGTTGCGGGACAGTGACGGACTTGCACCGTGCTTCCCCCATTATGCAATTTACACTTGGGTGAAATCGCACCATGTTTTAGGGTGTTGCTAAACAATAATATGAGCATACCATGAACACAAAAAATTGCAAAGGGGCATAAATAAACAACATCTCATGGCTTCCATCCACATGAGATGTTGTTCTGTAAAGATGTTAAGTTACTAAAGTAACTTAATTTTTGGCAATGCTAACTGGATTGCCCACAGCGCCACCCAAAACTGCGATTGTATGTTAGAATGATAATATGGTATTTACAATCTTTATAACAGATACAAGTGGCTGTAAATAGGTGTAATTTTGATGAGTAAAAAAAACACAAATGACACCTCGTCATATTCGTTTGGAGGCAAACTTCGCGCCTTTCGCAAGCGTGGTCGGCATGAGCAAAAAAGCATCTCTGGAGGGGTATTTGCTGAGTTGCTCTCGTATAAGTTGAATCATCATTTTCGGCAACAAGACGTTTCAGAATGGGAAAACGACAAATCTGCTATCCCAGACCCTGATATTTTTAGTGCCATCTTAGAATTATTATCTTTTCATGACGCATTTAAGTCTTGGGATGAGGTCTGTGATTTGGTCAATGACTATCACAAAGCCGCCAAGTTCATACACCCTACCCATATTCATCTCCAATTTTCTCAAGCCGATTTTGACCGTTGGCGCATGATTAAAACCAATTTATTCGCCCATCTGCCCCGCCATATCCGCAACCAATTGCATTTGGTCATCGGGATAGATGCCCTTGCCGAATCTACAAAAAAAGATTTGCTCAAGCCTGTTTATGCCCTAAGTATTGAGGGGCATGGCGGTATTGGCAAAACATCGCTCGCTGTCTTGGTGGCGATAAAATTGGGAGACATGGGGATTTTTGAGGGCGTTTATTTTGTAGGGGTACGCCAAGGGTTTTTGGATAAAGACGGAGAACATCGCCTTGTCGAAGACCAAATAGAACGGGCAGACGAAGCATTATTGCAATTGGCTACTCAAATGGGGTTGGTGATGGCGACTAGCCTGACAAAAGATGAAAAGTTAGGGCTTATCGCCGAGTATTATCAATATAAGCGGGTATTGGTCATCTTAGATAACCTAGAAACCGATGAAGATGTGAGCGAATTCACAAAAATCATCAATACGCTGGCACAAATTGATTCACCATCGCGCATCATCATCACCTCTCGTAAAAGCCTAGAAAAGATTAACCCGCGTATCGCCCAAATTCATCCACAAGAGCTTAATCCGCATGATGTCCGATTAGCACTCAATGGGTATGGTTGTCATATCACCCTAGAGCAGTCTCAGACTTTACATAGCAAAATTGGGGGCAACCCATTGGCAATTTTGTTATTTTCTCCACTCATCAAAAATTTTGGGATAGATGAGTTGTTGCAACAATTAGAACAAACCAAGTCGCAGTGGCAACCCGATGACGAAGATTTCATCAGGCATCAACGGTTATTTAATTATCTGTATGAGCGCATTTTATCATTATTAGATGTCCAAATCCGCTTTATTTTTTATCAATTGGGGATGGCATTTGAGATGGACTTTGGCGCGACACTCGATGAAATTAAGGCTGTATTTGAGGAAGATTATTCACAAGCCCAACTAAAAAAGGCGCTCAACACACTACAAGATGTGTATTTGCTCCGTTTTGACCAGTTCAAGCACGAGTACACCATGCACCGCATCACCTCGCATTACATTCGCAAGGAATTTTTAACCCCCTTATAAGGTCTGATTATGCTGAATATGAATGAACACATCCACTTACAAAATTGGGCTGTTACCAACTTTACCAAACGGGTGAACCGTGTCGGAAGTTATAAAGATAGCCCACAGGTACTCAAACGCGAGTTACGCCACCTGCTCAATCACATGGATATTTGCACATCTGGCGAAGGTTTTGCACAAGCCCGCATTACACTGATAGAAACACTCGAAAGCCACCCCCTCAGACACGGGTTTGGTCGGCAATGGGATAGCATTGTCTGTGAAGCAATCACCACCACAACCGACCCAAAACACTTGGCATTATTTTATTTGCTCCGCGCCAAAATTGCTTATGACCATGTACACAGAGAAGAAAGTTTAGAATTGGCATTGACCGCATGGCATTATGCCCGCAGAAGCCAAACATCACGCCTCATTAGCGAAGTGGCACAAACATTATCGAGTATCCTCATTTATCACTTTGGAAAGCCAGAAAAAGCAGAAGAATATATCCGTGAAGCAAAAGCAATCATTCAGCAATTAGATGACTTAATCCCCTATCGGCTCGATATTTCGTTGGGCGATGCCCTGCGCCGTCGTGGAAAAATTCGACAAGCCCGTTTGTTATTAGAGGACATGGCAAAAGTATGGTTCAAAGACGATTTGCACATCCGCGAAAAAGCCATCATTCAACATAATCTTGGCTTAATCCGTTGGGGCGATGGCGATTATGCTCAAGCCGAACAAGATTTGGCATTTGCCATTAGCATTTATGATGATGAATTGAATGAATATGCCACTGCGTGCGGGGCGTATGGCGATTTGGGATTGTGTTTATGGTCGTGGGGAAAGTTATGCGAAGCCGAGTTGGTCTATGATAAAGCCTTAGAGTTAGCACGAGAAGCGGGTGATTTTCAGCGCGAGATGAAATTACATGGTAATTTGGGATTGGTTTATCTATCACAAGGCAAATTTGATAAAGCAGAGGCTTGTATTCGGGAGCATATCCGCAGGGCAGATAATTTGGGCAGTATCCGCGAAGCCAAGCGCGGGCGTGGCAATTTGGCTCAATTAAATTTGTATCGGCGCGGAAATCCACAAGATAGCCTCGTCTATTTAGAAGAAGCCATGAAAGACCACAAGCACCCTAGTGAAGGGCATGGCAACGATGCCGTATTGTTAAGTTTATGCTGGCTATTGTTGGGCGATGAAGAAAAAGCAAAAAAATATTTAGAGACGGTATGGGATATTTGTGATGCTGGCGAACACACCATTTTACCTATCATCGCCTATCGTATTGCCGCCGAAATTTATCCGCATGAGGCAAAATCTCATTTAGAAACAGCCTATACTTGGGCAGGATGGTTTGACCGCAAACTCGATATGGCGGGATGTTTGCTCAAACTTGGGCAATTGTGCGATAATGAAACAAAACGCAAAGAACAATATGCCCATGCCAAACAATTATTGACCGAAATGAATGGGCTGGCGTGGCTTAATTTGGGCGAAGCCCCTCTATTACCCCTGATGATATAATAAGGATGTATCGGCATGGCAGAAAAACAATATCGCGCATTGGTGAACAGAATCGAAAAAATGAAACAATCCGCCAGAACTGCCCAACAAAAAGGGTTATCTCGGCGCGAATTTCTAAAATTGGCTGGTGCTGGTGGGTTAACACTTGGCATGAGCAAATTTGCGCCCAAAGTGATGGCACAATCGCCAAAAACAATTATCGTCATCGGTGCTGGTGCATCGGGAATTGCTTGCGCTCGTGAATTACAAGATGGTGGGCATACAGTTATCGTATTAGAGGCGCGTGACCGCATCGGCGGGCGTATTTGGACCGATACCCGCCTCGCCAACACCCCCCTCGATTTGGGCGCATCTTGGATTCATGGCATCACCAATAATCCAGTGTGGGAATTGACCCAAGAATATGGCATCAGCACCATACCCACCGATTATGAAGATACCTTTGCCTATAGTGCCGATGGCGATGTCATCACCCAAAAAGAAATTGAAGAAATTGATTCATTACTAGAGATGGTGCTAGAAGAAGTAGATACCCTGCGCGAAGAAGCGGAGAGCGATGTCTCGTTAGGCGACCTCGTTGGTCAAGCCTTAGCGAATATTAGGATGGAGAGCGAGACATATTATGCCCTCGAAGCCGCATTGATAATCGCTATCGAAAATGAATATGCCAATAGCCTAGAGGGGTTATCGGCTTATTATTGGGATGATGCAGAAGATTTTGATGGCGATGATGTGATTTTTCCAAATGGGTACATCCAAGTCTTTCAAAATTTAGCAGATGGTTTAGATATTCGCCTCAATCAAATTGTGAGCGAAATCAAATACACACCCGAAGGGGTGACACTCATCACCCAAACTGAGCGTTATAATGCCGATAAAGTCGTTGTCACTGTGCCTTTGGGTGTCCTCAAGCAAAATAAAATCGCCTTCTCACCTCCCCTACCAGATGCCAAACAAACCGCGATTCAACGGCTCGGTATGGGCGCACTGAATAAAGTATATCTGCTTTTTAGTGAGGTCTTTTGGTCAGAAGAAAATCAATTTTTCACCATCGCCGATTCAACTGTGCAATTTATAGATTGGGTCAATTTTTACCCCGCCACAGGCAAGCCCATTCTGATGGCATTTTATAGCGGGCGCAACCAAGCCAGCATTGAAGCGATGGAAGAAGCCGATATTATCAATTCTGCCTTGGCGGTGCTGGGCAATATTTTTGATGGTGTTCAAGAAGCCTATCTGATGGGGATTGCGACCCGTTGGGGAAACGACCCCTTTGCCTATGGCAGTTATTCATCGTATGCCGTTGGGTCTGTTCCAGAAGACCGCGAAATATTGGCACAACCACTAGACGGGGTGTTATATTTTGCGGGAGAAGCGACTCGCACCGACCATCCATCTACCGTTCATGGGGCAGTGATGAGTGGCTATGATGTGGCAGAAATGATTCTGGGCGAATAGAGGGGGTTTTGCCCCTCACATTTTTTCGAGTTGGTCGAGCGTTATGATAGTGATGAGTGATTGAAACCGATTAAAATCAACATCATTCAGTGTGAATATTGTCGAAATACCATAGGCTTGCATCGTCGCTACGATATTCGCATCATGAACTTGCTTGCCCGCAAATAAAAAATTATCCATCAAATAACATAATTGCGTTGTAACAGCCAATGTTTCATCTGCGATTTGATATTGTTTCTCAAAAGCGCGTAATTGTATCGCTAATTCGTGAATTGGTAATGGCTGGGCATAGGGTTGAGGACGTGTTAATACACTGGTATATTCACGCATAACTTGCCGACTAATCCAAATTTCATACCCACTATTCAGCAATTTCTGAAAAGCGTTTTTGATTTGTATATGTTTTATTGCTGTGATAACATGCAACTGAATTAAAATATTCGTATCCACAAAAACAGGTGTTTTAGCGGTCATCGTTCTCGTACATCTCCTCACGGCTTAAAATATGTAAAGCAGGATGTCTGGGGTCAAT
>CALDGT010000751.1 GCA_937942935.1 uncultured Chloroflexota bacterium
AGGGCAAATTCCCAGACCATCGGTTGCGGAAATTTTGGTGCGCCAGAAAACCCACCATACGTTGGGTCATAATCACGCATAAGACTTTTAATGGCTTGGGATAACAATTCGGCATTGAGCGCATCGGCATCTCCACCAATCCCTAATACAGCTCGATTCATAGAGTCGGTCAGGTTGTCAGCAACCCGATTCACCTCATCACGCCGATTGAGATAGGCATCGTGTACCCCAAGCAATACATCCCGAAAAGAGGGCATCCCATAACGCCGTTCTAGCGGAAAGTATGTCCCGCCATAAAATGGGCGACCATCTGGTAATAAAAACACAGTCATGGGCCACCCGCCCCTGCCCGTCATGGCTTGGACAGCTTCCATGTAAATACTATCCACATCAGGGCGTTCTTCGCGGTCTACTTTGATATTGATAAACCACTCATTCATGATATTGGCGGTTTCGGTATGTTCAAAACTTTCGTGTGCCATCACATGACACCAATGGCAGGCGCTATATCCCACACTGAGTAAAATGGGCTTATCTTGGGATTTGGCAAGCGATAAGGCTTCATCTCCCCAAGGATACCAATCAACAGGGTTATCTTTGTGTTGTAGTAAATAGGGGCTTGTCTCGTTTTGGAGTTTGTTCATCATATCACCTTATCGTGTATAACATAAAAAGGGCGCATATACCGCCCCTAGAATCTCATAAAATAGGCATTTTTAGCCAGATAAATGAGGCAATTTAGCCACACATCATTACCACGAATTGAGAATAGAACTCTCATCGGTGATAGGAGGCATGGGTTCTTCGTTCCAAAATTCTTCGAGCCATTCCATTAGGCTAATTGTCACCTCTGGAATGAGGCGCACCGCCGCTTCGTAATGGCGGGTAGAAAAAGCAAATAAACTGGTGTAATACCGTTTCGATACGCTGATAATATAATCTTCTTCCCAGCGTTTGGGTCCCCACAAAAATGCAACCCCGCCTTTTTCGCGTTTCATCAATGTCACCCACCGCGCTCTATCTACATTATTCAAACTACGCAGGCTAAAGCGTAAACTGAGCATCGAATTGGTGATGAACGAAATTTGTACCATGCGCGAAATTTTATCGGCATCAAAAATCACACCTGCCGAGTTATCTTGTGTTGAAAGCATCGCCACAGCACGCGGCATTTTTGTCCCTGCGACCCGTGTTTTGATGGTAGACATCACAGGTAACGATGGAAAACGCCCATTCAATTCTTCATCGAGTTTTATATCACCCTGAAAAAATTGTTGCAATAACCACGGTGGTTCATAATCTGACCCAGCGACAATTTTTGCTTCTTGTGTAGAACTACCATCTGCCTTTGTTTGTTCTAGGGCTTGAATCATCTTCCCGACCAATCCACGAGCTTCGCTCATACTGGTGGGAGATGTTATATTTGATTCTTCTAATGCCCGCATGATGGTATTTTCTTTATCATTTGGTTGGTTGGGATTTTGGTCTGCCATTCTCATTATTCCTTAACACGGCTCATCTATAATTATAGTGTGAATCGCTATAAAAACAAATTTTGAATATGGCAATCTCATTTAACAATGAGACATTTCTTGTACGCTTCTAATAGTTCACCTTTATAATTGCGACAATATTCACTAACGAAAAGGTATCGAAAAGATGCAATTTCCAAATAACAATAATAAACCTCGCAAGGACGATGACCAATCGCCCGAAAATCCGCCCCCGCAACAAGATTGGCGCAAGTGGATTTGGCCCGCAGTCATCATCTTAGGACTCACATGGTTCTTTTTAATCATGATGGGTGGTACGCCTGGGACAACAAGCGGTACCGTTGTAGATTATTCTGTCATTTATGAACAAGCCCAGAATAACAATATACAAGGGATTCTCTTTCGCGGAACAGAAGGAACTGGCTCATTTATCACCCCCATCCGTGGTGCAAATGGGCAAAGTATTGTCAATTTTTCGGTGATTGTCCCCACAGATGCGGCTCAATCGCAATTGCTGACTGTCCTCAACTCCAATGGTATTACAGTTCGCTTTAATACCAACGAAAATTCGACCCTCATCAATTTTCTGATTCAACTCATCCCATTTTTGCTTATCATCGGCTTTTTGGTGTGGACAGCACGCCGAGCGCAACGGCAAATGGGGAGTGCAATGGGGTTTGGTCGCACACAAGCCCGTGAATATACCGTAGAACGCCCACAAGTGACATTCAATGATGTCGCTGGTCAAGATGCCGCCAAGGTCGAATTGACCGAGATTGTCGATTTTCTTAAAGAACCAGAAAAATATATTGCGCTTGGCGCACGAATCCCGCGCGGTGTGTTGCTCATCGGACCTCCCGGTACAGGTAAAACTTTGTTGGCGCGGGCAGTCGCAGGCGAAGCGCGTGTGTCATTTTTTAGCATCGCCGCATCTGAATTTGTCGAGATGTTTGTCGGTGTTGGGGCATCGCGTGTGCGCGATTTATTCAAACGCGCTCGTGATAATGCCCCTAGCATCGTCTTTATAGACGAAATTGATGCTGTTGGTCGGCAACGTGGCGCAGGTTTGGGTGGCGGTCATGATGAACGGGAACAAACACTCAATCAAATGCTCGCCGAAATGGACGGTTTCGACCAAACCGAGAGCGTCATCGTCATGGCGGCGACCAATCGTCACGATGTCTTAGACCCTGCTCTGCTCCGTCCGGGTCGGTTTGACCGTCAAGTGACAGTTGGCTTGCCCGATAAAAAAGGTCGGCTCGAAATCCTCAAAATTCACACTCGTGGCAAACCCCTCGATGGCAATGTGAATTTAGATGATTTGGCAAAAGGCACAATCGGATTTTCTGGCGCAGATTTATCGAATTTGTGCAATGAAGCCGCCCTCAATGCCGCCCGTCGTAACGGGAAACGTATCACCATGCGCGATTTTTCTAATGCGTTTGACCGTATCGTATTGGGGACAGAAAGCCCCCCCCTCTCCGATGCACATGAACGCAAAGTGGTGGCATATCACGAAGCAGGTCATGCGGTAGTGGCGGCATTATTGCCCAACAGCGACCCTGTATTAAAAGTGACCATCGTCCCGCGCGGGCAAGCATTGGGTGTCACCGCCTATATGCCCGAATCTGACCGTCGCAATTATTCACGCGGGTATCTGTATACCAAAATTATGACCTTGCTTGGTGGTCGTGCCGCAGAAGAAATCATCATCAAAGAAGTGACCACAGGCGCAGAAAATGACTTGCGTCGTGCCACAGACCTCGCTCGTCGCATGGTCTCTAATTTTGGCATGAGCGAAAGTTTTGGTCTGCTTAATTTTGGAGATGATGAACGCCAACCATTCTTAGGCTATTCGCTCTCGCAAAGCAAGAGTTATAGCGAAGAAACTGCCGCCGAAATTGATGCCGAAGTGCGTCGTGTAATTAAGCAAGCGCATGACCAAACCATCGCCCTCCTCACCGAGAATAAAGATAAACTCATCGCCCTTGCAGAAGCATTATTGGTGCAAGAAGTGATTGAGCAAGATGAGATGTGGCGTGTGATTGGCATGGAAAATGACCCCCGTTACGAAAAATTTGCTAACACACATTTTGCAATCAGCAAAGTGTCTAAAGAGGTTACAGATGAGAACGGGTCTACATCAGAAGAAACCCCTCACCTAGAAGCCCCACCCCCACCGTTAACCCAAGCCGATTCACAATAATCAAAAATGCCCTCATGACGAGGGCATTTTTGATTCAATTTATACCATGAACATCAACTTGCGGTTTCGGCTTTATGTGCCTTAATCACTTCTTCTGCAAGGTTGCTCGGCACTTTTTCATAATGTGCAAAAGTCAATGTATAAATTCCGCGTCCGCCCGTCATAGACCGCAAATCATTGCTATAACGCAACATCTCTGCGAGTGGTACTTGGGCATTAATCACGGTTTTTAACCCAATGGTGTCCATCCCTTGTACACGCCCGCGCCGTGTGTTCAAATCGCCCATAATATCGCCCATCATCGCTTCTGGGACAGCAATTTGAACATTCATAATCGGTTCAAGCAACACGGGACTCCCATCTAAAAAGGCTTCTTTGAAGGCTTCACGTCCCGCAATTTGGAAGGCAATA
>CALDGT010000752.1 GCA_937942935.1 uncultured Chloroflexota bacterium
TTGGGTTGCTTGGTCTTAGACGAATCGGTGCGCGGGGATTGTGTCTTTTTATTCCGCGCTTCATCCAAAATTTCTTGGGCGCTTTGTTTGCTCCCCTCGCCTGTCGCACCGAGCATTTCTGCCAATTCGCGCACGCGGGCATTATCCTCATCTAATGCGATAACCTCGGTGGCAGTGCGGTCTTTGACCACTTTTTTGCGGACATGGAAATGCTTATCGGCATACCCCGCTAATTGTGGCAAGTGCGTCACCACCAACACCTGATGTCCGTGTGTGAGTTCCCACAACTTTTCCCCGACAACCGTCCCAACACGTCCGCCGATACCTTGGTCTACTTCGTCAAAAATCAGGGTATGCGTATGGTCGGCTTGGGTGAGGACACGTTTGAGCGAGAGCATAATCCGAGCCGCCTCACCACCCGATGCGACTTTCGCCAATGGGCGCAAGGGTTCACCCGGATTGGCGCTCATCATAAATTCCACATGGTCAATACCTGTGTAATCAAATTTATAGCGTTTGTCGCCAACAAAACACCCGTCTGGGTCTGGTGTGTGTTCGAGGCGCACTTCAAATTGCGTGCGTTCCATGCGTAAATCTTTTAACTCAGAGACAACCCGTTTGCTCAATTGCTCACCAATGCTCTTGCGAACTTTGCTAATATCCGCGCTGATTGCACCAATTTGGGTGAGGAGTTCGGTCTCTTGTTTGCGGAGTTCTTTTAGACGTTCTTCGCTATTTTCGATATTATCGAGGTCTTTCCGCGCCTTTTCGCCATAAGTCAAAATTGCTTGAATGGAATTACCATACTTACGGCGCAAATTGGCAATTAATTCAAGGCGTTCTTCAATCTCATTCAGGCGTTCTGGGTCATATTCGATATTTTCGGCATAATCAGAAATTTCGCCCGCAATGTCTTGTGCTTGTTCACTGAGTGATTCGGCTTGAGTGGCTAATTCATTGAGTGCGGGGTCTAATGTCGCTAATTTTTCGAGTAACACCGATACCCGTGCCAACGCATCCACCGCCGACATCACCATGCTTCTATCATCTGCCCCATTGAGCAACGCACCCGCTTCTGCCGAAAGTTTTGCAAGTTGCTCGCTATTGGCATAGCGATTACGCTCTTTTTTGAGTTCCTCATCCTCATTCGGTTTCAGTTCGGCGGCATCTATTTCTTCTACCGCATGACGTAACATCTCTGCACGACGCTGAACAGCCGCCTCATCTTCTAATAACCCACGAATTTCTCGGCGTACCTCATACACATGCTCTGTAACGGTGCGGAGTGCCTCGCGCATTTCCATCAAATCAGCATAACGGTCTAATAAATCGAGATGATGAGGTGGGTTAAACAAGGTGAGATGCTCGCTTTGCCCATGAATATCCACCACCAAATCACCAATCGAGCGCAAAATTTCTTGGCTCACGGTGATGCCATTCACCCGCGCTGTTGAACGCCCATTTGAGCGCAATTCACGCGATAGGGTAATAAATTTTGGGTCGGCTTCATCGGTCAATTCTTCACGTTTGAGCAATTCGACAATGTTCGTCTTAGATGGCATTTCTAACGAAAAAACACCTTCTATGGCGGCTTTTTCTGCGCCAGAACGCACCATCGAAACATCGGCTTTGCCACCTAAAATAAGTTCAACCGCGTCAATGATGATAGATTTGCCCGCGCCTGTCTCACCCGTGATGACATTTAACCCTTTATCAAATTCCAATTCAAGGGATTCTATGATTGCAAAATTGCGGATGCGTAATTCTTCTAACATAAGGTTATTTCATCCGTAGATAAATTGTCACTGCGACCACACCAATAAAAATGAGTACCCCGCCACCGGTTGTCAGATTTGCGATGATATATTCGCCCATATCCACATACATGCCTTCTGGCAGACTGGCAACCACTTCTTCAAAACTGACATTCGCTTGTTTTGCCGCCTGATTAAGCATCGAAATGATTGCACCATAACGGGCTTGATACGTAAAAATACCATACAAAACCGCGCCTAATAACCCACCAATCACCGCACCTGCCGCGCTCACTGGTCCGCTATTACGCCCACGCCTGCGGTTGGTCATACGCAAATTGGCTTCGCCGATGAATCCCGCCCAAAAAATACCAATGAAAAAGGTCAAGATGATAAAATTAATCAATGAGGCGACCAAAGCCCCGACAATCGTCAGACCTAAGCTAATCGAAAAAATGACGATATAATCAGTATTCGTGCCTGTAAAAAATTTATCTTCTACTTGGCGCACACATTGCCGACACCGATACCCGACAGGGGTACTGACGGCGCATTGAGCGCACATATAGCGTTCACATTTGTTACACCGCAATTCAGTTTCGCGGTCTGGATGAACGGCACAATAATGATTTTCTTCGTGTGTGATATCTGTCATGATAGCTCCCCTGCTAAATCGGTCTCTTGTTCAGACCGTCCGACACGCGGTTCTAAACGGTCTAATAATGCCCTATAAAAATAATTACGCCCACGCAACCGAACAAATTGTGACGCATTTTCGCTTACTTGAATACGGATAACATCATCTGGCTGAATATCACACAGTGTTTGACCATCCACAGAAATCAGCATTTGATTGTCATTAATCGCAATCGGATGCACAACCACACGCGCCCCATCTGCCAAAACCAACGGTCTATCCATGCTCAAATGGGGTGCAGATGGCAAAATGAGGATATTTCTCAATTCTGGGGGTAAAATAGGACCGCCAAGCGCCAGCGCATACGCCGTTGAGCCTGTCGCAGTCGAGATGACCAACGCATCAGCGTGATAGGTGGTGAGCCAGTCGCTATCTACATAGGTCTTTAGTTTTATCATCCGCCCCACCGTACTGCCACTGATAACCACATCATTGAGCGCATCACTATGGGCTATCATGTGGTTATCCCGAAAAACTTCGGCATGAAGCATCGCACGGGTTTCTATCCAATAATCTCCTTGTAACACCGTTTCGAGTTGATTTTGCCATTGTGTATAATCGGTGATTTCGGTCAGAAAACCGAGTTGCCCCATATTAATCCCCAAAATAGGGACACCAAATGCCGCGCAAACCCGCGCAGAACGAAGCATTGCACCATCACCGCCAATGGCAATGACCAAATCGGCGCGAGGAATATCATCTAAAACATCTTCGGGTTTCCATGCTGTATAAACCCATGTCTCAATTCCCCGCCCACGAATCACCGCTTGAAGTTGCTCCGCAATGGGATGCGTCTGAGGTCGTAGCGGATGGGCTAAAACACCAATACAGCGTAATGGAGTGGTTGCCATGTGCATTCCTTTTTTCTCTCATTTGACTTTGTTTATCTTACACGCATGATGCACACAAACATATCTCTAGGATAGCACGATTGTTCGCAAAAAGAAAGTCCTCTGTACAAACTTTAATGATTTAATTGCGCCAAAACTTCATCTTGTGCCTCGTATTGCGGGTCAAATTGGGCAGGTAATGGGTCTAATGGATTGGCTAAATCCCATGCGACAGTGCGGGCTATCCCTTCATCAAATGGCACATCGCGCACAAATCCTAATTGGCGTTCTATTTTTTCTGATGAAACTTGTAACGATTGTGGCACACTGCCAAATCGCAAAGTTTCTGGCAATTCATCACTAGGTAACACAATAAAACGCCCATCCCACTTCATCACCGATTTAACTTTATGTGCCATGCTCAGGCTATCGAAAATGCCATCACAAATATTATAAATTTGCCCACTAGCGCGGTCATCCAAACAAGTAAGCGCCATCGCTTTGGCGACATTATCCACATACCCATAGGTAGAACGCCATTGTGCATAGGATTCATCCATCACAATCGCTTTTCTGCCCGCTTTCATCTGATTCACCCATCCATATAAACGGCGTTGTTTATCACGCTCACCAAAGACCATCGGCAAGCGTAAAACAGTGCCTTGTATATCGGGGGTATTGAGGATAATTTCTTCGCAAGGGATTTTATCGTAGTTATAAAACATGTGGTTGGGGTCGTTGCCTGTGCGTGCGCGGTGAGGATAACGCGAAATTCGTAATGGCGATTCTTCTGTAAGTATGTCTGTTTGGATAGGCGACTCTTCTAAGCCCAAAAGACGCCCAAAATCTTGATACACATCCATGCTACTGGTCATCACCACCCGCTTAACCAATCCCTTACATGTTTCGATGAATTGATTCACTTGGTTACCAGTCAACACCATATTATGCAACCCCACATCGCGGGCAAATTTTTCAAATTCTGTGGGCTA
>CALDGT010000753.1 GCA_937942935.1 uncultured Chloroflexota bacterium
AGATAAGCCACACAATAAGGGTTATAAAGCGTTTTTGGGAGAGCGTCTCCATTTTTTGCTCCTTACTAGCTACCCACGTTTGCGTTTTTCCATATCCATGATGAGTGATTCATCGGTGACAGCCTCACCAGATAAAATCCGTTCTTGGAGGCGTGATTTGAATGATTGGCGTTCATCGTCATCCATCATTTCCATCAGGAGTGCCATCGTATAGACGGTATTATCGTTATTTTTAGCAGTATTTTTTGCTGACACTGTGTTGGTCGTATTCGATGAGTGCGAATTCCATACGATAGCAGTGGATAAGAATGCTAATCCCATCGGCATAGCAAGTGCGGCAATGACCCAACTACCCAAGAAAACAGAATTCATTAACACGAAAATAGAAATGACCATAGCGACTAACCAAATGGCAATGGTCGCATTTTGTTTGCTCTTATCGTTCACAGCATAATCCTTTTGCAATAGAAAAAAGGCAATAGGGTGTAATTTTATCCACGCTTGCGTTTCTCCATATCCATAATCAGCGATTCATCGGTGACAGTTTCGCCAGATAAAATGCGTTCTTGGAGGCGTGATTTGAATGATTGGCGTTCATCCTCATCCATCATTTCCATGAGGAGTGCCATCGTATAGACGGTGTTATCTCGATGTTCTGGACTGTTGGCGGACTCACTGGTTTGATGGATGTTTGATGGCATTCTGTCTCTTACTTGAATGATGATAGTAGCAAGAACTGCTAAAATGAATGGAAGCGGGATGACAAATCCTGCCGCTGTCATTAGTACAAACAGCGAATCCACCACGGCAATAGCCCAGATAATAGAGAGTACATCTTTTTTGCTATAGTCCATAACAATATCCTTATCTAACCACGTTTACGCTTTTCCATATCCATGATGAGTGATTCATCGGTGACTGCCTCGCCAGATAAAATACGCTGTTTGAGTTGCGACTTAAATTCTTCGCGTTCATCGTCATCCATCATTTCCATGAGGAGTGCCATCGTATAAGCGGTGCTATCGCCCTGTTTATCATTATGAGGTGGGGTAGGCGATCCTTTTTTGTTTTCTGCATCAACACCCCACAGTGTTACCGTAGCAAATAAAGCAACAACGAGTGGGACAATCACCATCCAGTCAGATAAAATATCAATTGCCACACTCACTAAAAATATGAGTGTGATAGCAATGCCGACTCCCCAAAACATCCATGTAAGTTCAATGCGCTGTTTATCACTCATGTTGTATTATCCTCATTATTATCAAATAGCTTCGATGATTATCCGCGTTTACGCTTTTCCATATCCATAATCAGCGATTCATCGGTGACTGCCTCGCCAGATAAAATGCGTCGTTTGAGTTGTGACTTAAATTCTTCGCGTTCATCGTCATCCATCATTTCCATGAGGAGTGCCATCGTATAAGCGGTGCCATCCCCACGTTTTTCGGGATTTGATGATATTGTCACTTGGTTTTTTGTTTCACTTGAAGCCGAATCATTGCCCGATGCCCAAACTGCGATTGTCGCAAATAAGGCAACCCCTAATGGGATAGATACCACCCATCCTTCAGACATCAATGAAAATATCGAGATGATGGTGGTCGCAATCCAGATAAAAATAGTTGTATTTTGTTTGCTATTATAACTCATGAGTGGGTGTCCTTTTATTTATCCGCGTTTGCGTTTTTCAATATCGGCAACAATAGATTCATCGGTGACAGTTTCGCCAGATAAAATCCGTCGTTTGAGTTGTGACTTAAATTCCTCGCGTTCATCATCGTCCATCATTTCCATGAGGAGTGCCATATTATAGGCGGTGCTATCACCCTTTTTGGCAGACGATGATGCTTGTTCACTCGATTTTGATGAACTCTCACTTTTACTCGATTCCCACACCGCAAGAGTAGCGATGAGCGCAACACCCAATGGCACAGCTACCACCCAATCTTCTAACATCCCCGCACTTGCGTTTGTCAGCGCGACAATTGACATGATTGTGGCTAATATCCAAATCACAAGTGTTGCACCAAAGCGCCATTTGACATCCATACCAATAATCCTTATCAATGAAAACATGTTATATCTTTATTGTACGCCAAAATATCCCCGCAAGTTGCGGGCGAAATTTATCTGCGCTTACGTTTTTCTGTGATGAGCGCGTCTAATGATAGGCTTTCGCTATCGCCACCACTGATTAAATCATTTTTGAGTTGGTGCTTAAAGTCTTCGCGCTCATCCTCATCCATCATTTCGAGCAAGACGGCGAGTTTATAAGCCTTGTCACTCGTATCAGTTGAGTGTGGTTTATTTGATGATGTAGATATAGATATTCCCAATTTCCGTAACACCTCATTAACCCAGATGAAAACTGTAGATAATAATGCTAAAGCAATCATCCCAGAACCGGGGTTGGGCATTATGATGCCAAGAAAAATGGTCGCCATCCAAATCCGCAATGTGATATTCCAGCGCATCCGATTATTCATAAAACAAACCCTCAGCGTGAATTTTTATTGAGAACCCTTTATATTTTTACCTTACGTGAAAACACCCTCACAAGTTGCGGGTGAATTTATTTGCGTTTGCGTTTTTCTGTGATGAGCGCGTCTAATGATAGGCTTTCGCTATCGCCACCACTGATTAAATCATTTTTGAGTTGGTGCTTAAAGTCTTCGCGTTCATCCTCATCCATCATTTCGAGCAAGACGGCGAGTTTATATGCTTTATCATCAATAGCAGATTTTGATGTCTGCTTGGGTGCGCTGACAGATGCGCCAATGCGTTTGAGAATAGGTTCAATAATCACACCACCCCAGATAAAAATTGTGGCAACAATGGCTGTTGTAATGGTGATTGGCAACGATGGCGACCAAGGCGTGCTGATGAAAACACCGACAATAAATGCCGCCAACCAAACCCGAATGGTGATATTCAGGCGCATTTGATTATCCATAAAACCCTCTTTTTATTCTGATAATATCATATTGCTATTATACGCAAAAAAGAGGGCTGATGTTGCGTTATTGCACCTCTATTACCCGTCCTTCAGAAGCGCGGAGCAATCTGTCCCACAATGCCGCGCCAAGCCCAGACCGACCAAAATCACGGGTGAGGATAATATCCACCTTTTGCGAATCGAGTTGGCGCATCCCGGCAAATAAATTATGACTAATCGCCTTTAGGTCATCGCGTTTGCCAAGCGCATGGATAATGCCATATTCTGCCAGATGATGACAATCTTCGGTGGCGATGAGCAAGCCCACTTTTTCGCCTCTTTTTTGATGTGCCAATGCCGTCTCTTTCATCGCCAATAGCACCGAATACAAGGGACCTGTGAATAATTTGATTTTGGCGCGTGGGGAATAATGCTTGAGCATTTGACCGGGTGATGAGGTTGCCTCGTCAGTTTTCAAATAGCGTGGTGCAAGTTGAACAGTGGGCAAAACCTTGCGTATATCATCCATCAATACCCCACCCGGACGCAAAATAATTGGGGTATCGGGATTGGTGAGGTCTAAAACCGTAGATTCTAAACCGATATTGGTCTCGCCACCATCTAAGACAATATCCACGCGGTTTTGCAAATCTTCTAAGACATGTTGGGCTGTAGTGGCGCTTGGGCGGGTGAATGTATTCGCGCTTGGGGCGGCAATTGGCACGCCCGATGCCAAAATGAGCGCCCGTGCCACAGGATGAGCAGGCATTCTGACGGCGATTGTGGGCAACCCTGTGGCGATATTGTCTGGCACATTTGGCGCACGCTTGAGTACCAGTGTTAATGCACCGGGCCAAAAATGTTGTGCCAGTGCGGTGACAATTTGTTGAGGAATAGTGACGGCGAGGTCATTTAATTGGTCTAATTGTGCGATGTGGGCGATAATTGGGTCTGTGGCAGGGCGCTCTTTTGCGCTATAAATACGCGCTAGGGCATTTGCATCTAAGGCATTTGCACCTAAACCGTAAACAGTCTCTGTAGGAAATGCTACTAATCCGCCTGCACGGATGATTTCTGCGGCGGTTTGAATATTTGCTTCATCGGGATGATGTGGGTCTACCCATAAAACACGGGTTTTGGCAGAGTACGACACAAAATCGCTCCAATATATCATCTAAACTATCTCAAAACTTTCTTTGACATCAAATAAATATAAATTTACACAGCATTTTTATATTTGGCTTGCCCATGAAGGACGGATATTATACATCAGCATTCCCGACTAATATAGTCGGATAATTCACCTCACACTTTACCCTAGCATTGTTAACGCTTTCTCATGAAATGGTGATAAATTAAAATCAATACCCGTAGGAATTGGTTAAGGTTCGTTAATTAAACGTAGTTAAAGGGAAGTCAATGATTTCAAAAATTCAGCAATTGGGGCGTGGGCAACGCGCTCTCATCTTTTTTAGTGTATTCATTGGTGGGTTGATGCTGTTGGTGGCAATCACCATCTTCCTCATCTCACTCTCGATTAATTCTTCACCGCGCCTAGTGGCGGTGGGGGTGGGAGAAGGGGTGACGGTGCGCGAATTTGCGAGTTTGCCCGATGATGATAGTTATCCCTCAACTGTTGCGGTTGGCATAGATGGCACTGTCTATACTGGCAGTTATCGGTCTGGCGCCGTGTGGGCAATCTCGCCAGAAGGAAATGTGCGCGAGATGACTGATACACGAGTGGTTATCGCTTCTGTCAGTAGCATCGAAGTGGCAGACGATGGCACACTCTATATATTAGACCGCACCGACCCCAACCCCGCCGCCAAAGGGGGGACAATTTGGCAAATTTTGCCCAATTCAGTCCCCAAGCAATTTGCTACGATTTATGATGGCGAAGAAGGGTTCATT
>CALDGT010000754.1 GCA_937942935.1 uncultured Chloroflexota bacterium
CTATCGCTTCCATATCGCCGTGGTGGGCGACTTGTTGATGCTGTTTTACGTCCAGAACCACCGCCAGCGACCAATGTCCGAGGCTTACGAACATCGCGCAATGATTTTTTGCGATTTTTGATATAAATAATTTCTGGGGCGGGTGTTTTCATCGCTTCAATTTCTAAAGCACCCATTTCCATCCACTCACCCCGTTTAAGACGACCTAAATCGAGCTGACCAATATGAGTACGGACTAATTTTTTAACAGGAAACCCTAATGCCGATGCAATTCGCCGAATTTGGCGTTTTTTGCCTTCGGTCATGACGATTTGCAAGACGGTTGTTTCCGGAGTATTTTCCATCACGGTGATATAACATGGGGCGGCACGACCTTCTTCAAGGTAGATACCATCTTGCCAACGATTTAATACATCGCGTTCTGGCTTGCCATAAACTGTCACTAAATAAGTCTTAGTATGTTCATAACGAGGGTGAGCCAATTGATTGGTGGTTTCGCCATCATTGGTCAACACCATTAACCCTTCACTATCGGCATCTAAACGCCCAATGGTAAACAAATGCCCCTCAATGGGCAACATATCCCGCACGACAGGGCGCTCATCTTCATGATTTGGTGTGCTAGATGACAACACATTTGCGGGCTTATAAAAGGCAAAATAGCGTTTTTTCAATTTTTTGAAATTGAGTTTTTCGCCATCTACTTCAATATCATCTTTCATAGGGTCTGCTTGTGCGCCAAGTGTAATGAGTATGCCATTCACACGCACACGACCTTGTTCAATGTATGCTTCACAGGCGCGGCGACTGCCTAAGCCCGCTTGGGATAAAATCTTTTGTACACGTTCCATTATGGGATTTTTCTTTCGATAGTGATATTTGTTTTGTGAGCCATTTAGTGTATCAGATAAGTGGATGATTATATAGTGGTGATTTTTTGATGTGCATTTATCGCTATATCGCACATTTTGACATATAATAAAATCATGATTAAATTATTTTTCATCTGAATAAAGGTTTATTTATGGCAATTTCTAACCGCCCACAATCGGGCGAAATGTATGAACACATTGATGTCAGAAACCCAGTAACCAACGAAATTATCGGTTCTGTGCGACAAACACCGCGCGATGAGATTAAAGAAGCAATAGAACGCGCCCGCAATGCACAAATCGGTTGGAGTGCATTAACCACGTCAGAACGGGTAAAATTTATTCGCAAATGGGCGGATTTAATTTGGAAGCAACAAGAAACCCTCATCAAACTCAATCGGCGTGAAACAGGTAAAACCGATTCTGGCGCATTTTTAGAGATTATCGTCCTCGACAACATCCTACAATATTATATTCATCAAGCACCAACACTACTAAAATCACAAAATCGCCGTACTGTTGTCCCATTCATCCAAAAAGCCAAAGTCTTTTATAAACCACATGGTGTAGTTGGGGTTATCTCTCCGTGGAATTATCCCTATCTGTTGGGGTTAATAGACCTTGTACCTGCCCTCATTGCAGGAAATAGCGCCTTGCTCAAACCGAGCGAAGTCACCCCCTTCACCGCAGAGTATGCCATCAAATTGATGTACGAAGCAGGGATTCCACGCGATGTAGTACAAGTCATTCATGGGGATGGGCGTGCGGGTGCAACATTGGTGGAGCATGTAGATTATATTGCCTTCACAGGTAGCACCGCTACAGGTCGCAAAGTAGCAGAAGTCGCCGCTAAACGATTAATTCCCTATAGCTTAGAATTGGGCGGAAAAGACCCTTGTATTGTCTTAGAAGATGCCGATTTAGATATGACAGCATCTGGCTTGGTTCGGAGTGCCTTTGAAAATGCTGGACAAGTGTGCATTAGCGTTGAGCGTGTGTATGCCGATGCGCGGATTTATGATGCCCTGATGGATAAATTACAATATTATGCGAGTAGATATCAAATTGGCGCGGGCGACGGCATGGATATTCACATGGGAAGCATGACCAACACCCGCGAATTAGAGCGCACCGAAGCCCACATTCATGATGCAATCAGCAAAGGGGCGCGGGTGATATTTGGTGGGCGCAGACGACCCGATTTGGGACCGCTATTCTTTGAGCCAACCATCCTCGCCGATGTTGACCATTCAATGGATGTCATGCGTCAAGAGACATTTGGACCGATTTTGCCTGTCATGCAATTTCATAATCTCGAAGAAGCCATCCGTTTGGCAAACGATAGTGAATATG
>CALDGT010000755.1 GCA_937942935.1 uncultured Chloroflexota bacterium
TACGCCGCTTAAAACACAGGAGAAAATTAAAAAATATGAGTAAAAAATTTGTATTAGTCTCACTTATAGCGGTTTTGCTGGGTCTGCTTGCGCTCCCAATTCTTGCCCAAGAAGAAGGCGATGTTGTTTTGCGTTGGCGTACACGCCCCGATAACGATGCCGAAATTCAAGTTTATACCGCCGCTAGTGAAGCAATCGATGCCGCTTGGGATGGTGTAAGCCTCGAATATGAACCCGGTGGGTCTGAAACTGCTTCTTATCAAGATATTTTGATTGCCGAAATTGACGCCGATACCGCTCCCGATGTCTTCTGGATTCCGGGTACCGATGTGGCGCGTTTTGCCGAAGCGGGTCTCATTTTGAACTTGGCTGAATATGCCGCCGCCGATGAAGAATATAGCGAAGAAGATTTTTATGCCGCCCCCATGTTGCACCTGACCACCTCTTTGGATGAAGGTGATGCACTCTGGGGTCTGCCTCGTGACGTTTCTGCATTCGGTATGTATTATAACGCTGACCTGTTCGACCAAGCTGGTGTGCCATACCCCGGTGAAGGCGAAGCATGGACATGGACCGAATTCTATGATGCCGCCGCCGCCATCCGCGCACTTGGCGATGATGTTTATGGCTTCGGTATGAATGCTTGGTGGGCGAACCCCGGTTATTTCATCAACGCCGCTGGTTCTAGCTTCTTCACCGAAGATTTCAAAGCCTGTGGTTTGAACAATGATGCCACTGTCGAAGCCTTGAGCTTTGCTCGTAGCTTGTATGCCAATGATTTGGCTATCCCCTATGGCACCGATTCTGAACCCCCATTCTTGGCTGGTAGCGTTGGTATGTTCATGAATGGTCGTTGGGCAACCCCCGGTGTTATCGCCAATGCAACCTTCAACTGGAACGTTGCACCACTGCCCGATGGTCCTGCTGGTCCTTCTAACTGGTTGTTCTGGGGCGCTTATGTGGTGAATGCCAAGACCGATTATCCCGAAGAAGCATGGGATTTGGTCACACGCCTCACCAGCGCCGAAATTCAAGGCTCTATTGCCTCTTTGGGCGCAAATATCCCCAGCCGTCAAACAGAAGATGCCATTGAACTGTTCCTCAATACCTTGCCCGATAGCGGTGTCAACAATCAAGCCTTTGTTGATGGCGCGGCGGCTGGTGTTGCAGAAGCCCCCTTGTTCTTTGGTGATTGGTCTCAAATTGATGCCGTCTATGGTGCTGGCTTTACCGCCGTTTTGAATGGCGAACTTGAACCACAAGACTTTGCCAATACAGTCTGTGAACAAGTCGCTGAATTCTTTGATGCCGAATAAGGTTATATAGTGTTGTGGGCGCGATGTATATATCGCGTCCCTACTTGGGGCAATTGGCATACCATATCCAAATTGCCCCATTTTGTTTATCACAGATTATCTTTGTTATACAAATTTAGAACGACTTTTATTTTTGATTGCTGAGGAAAAATTTTTATGACAACATCCCTCACAAATCAGCTTGATAATGCAACACAAGCCACTGAAGGCGGTTTATTGACACGCCTTATTAGTCTCATCACTAACCCATCGCCAAAAGTCGTAACCCGTGTGGTGATGGGACTCAATTTTTTGGTGAGTATTTTATTCATTGCCATCTCGCGCCAAATTTTTGCTACCAGCGACTTTTTTAACTTGGGGGAGGGCGGACGTTGGTTTTTGACCATCATC
>CALDGT010000756.1 GCA_937942935.1 uncultured Chloroflexota bacterium
TTGATAATAACTTCCTTTTTCACCTACTCTCCCAATTTTGATGCGATTACCCTTTCTAATTTCTGTTATAGGTTTATAACGATTAATAAAAAGGGCGCAAACAGCTTGCGCCCGATTATATATTGATTAAGGGCTTGCCATGGCAAGCCCCTACGGATGTTGATATACAAAAATTAACGGCTCACCACAAACACGGCAGTTGTGCGTGCTGGTACGGTGAATGTGCCTGTTGCATCATCATATGAAGCAGTTTGAACAATGCTATCGAATGATGTTTGTTGAACTGGGTGCAATGTGAAACCCATTCCTGCGAAGTTTTCATCGGTGAAGACGATTTCGGTGTCTTCAGCATTGAAAACAACAACAATTTGCGAGAAGTTTTCGTCTATTGATGGTAATTCATCCACCACATCCGACAATGCCATCACAATTACACCCGCAATTTGGTCTTCGCCTGTATTGGGGAAGGTGAGACGTGCTTGTACATCTTCGGCGGTTTGCAAACGGAATAATGGTGAACTTTGGCGAATTTGCAAGGCTTCAGTGAAGTGCATGTGCGCCGCCATAATATCTTCTGGGGTCACTTGCAAATCTGTGTTGGCGAGCAATGGTTGGATGATACCCCAATCGCTACGACTACTGGGTGGCAATCCAACACCAAAGTTATTGGTTTGCATGGTGAAATCAAGACGATTGAACCAATCGCTCGAATTATAGCTATCGCGGTCTAATGATTTAGAACGGAGCAAATCATCGCCAGCATGGAAGAATGGCACACCTTGGCTGAACATGACAATGCTAATGCCCAAATTATTCATGCGGACACGTTGGGCAATATCAGCAGTGAGGGGCGCTTTATATTGGATGGCATCCCATAGGGTTTCATTATCATGTTTGGAGATATAGACGATATTTTCTTGTGGGTCTATGGTATAACCGGCAGGTTGACCATTATAATCCACATCTGCGCCTGTGATGACATTGCCACGATAATCGGTGAAGGTATAACCAGCGAGGTTGCCTGCCAAACCGACACGAATTTGGTCTGCAAACATCATGATTTGGTTGCGTTGATGACGCTCTGAACCCGGTGTGATGCCGTTGGGGTCGGTGTAGAGACCATTGATGAAGCCTTGTAGTTGCTTGCCGGAGAATGGTGAGCCACCACGCACCGCATCACGCAGGCGGTCATTGAATGTACCGATTCCCAAACCACCAATATTCATTTGTGAGGCTTGAATACCACGCGCATTATCGGCGACTTCGCCAAAATTCCAGCCTTCGCCATAGACATAAATGGCTTTGCCATCTACGCCATCTGCTTCGAGGGTGAGTGCATCGAGGGCGGCGCGGACTTTTGCCATATTTGCCAGCATGTGATGACCCATGAGGTCAAAACGGAAGGCATCTACGCGATAGGTGGTTGCCCAAAACACGACAGAATCTACCATGAATTTTTCCATCATGTTGTGTTCGGTAGCGGTATTTTGACAGCATGTGCTGGTAGTAACACGCCCATTATCATCTAAACGATGATAATAACCCGGTACGATGCGGTCAAATACCGATTTTTCGGATTGACCAGATGAATTGGTATGGTTATAGACCACATCCACCACCACACGCAAACCGATATTATTGATGGCTTGCACCATTTCACGATATTCGACAATGCGGGTTGTCCCGTCTGGGTCGGTGGAATAACTGCCTTCTGGGACATTGAAATGATATGGGTCATAACCCCAGTTGAAACCGTCTAAGTCGCGGGTGTTATTGAGCAAATCTTGTTGGCGGTCTGAATCGGCTGGGAATGAGCCTAATTCTTCAAAGGTGGGTGTTTGCCAATTGGCGCGATTTTCGTCAATGGTGGCAATATCAAACGATGGGAGCAAGTGAAGATGGGTTAGCCCTGCATCTGCTAATGTCTTGAGGTGTTCCATGCCATACGAATCGAGAATGGTGAAGGCTTTGTATGTGCCGATAAGGTCTTCTGGCACATCGGGGTCAATACGGCTAAAGTCGCGGATATGGACTTCATAAATGACAATATCTTCTGGCGCATTGAGTTCTGGTTTGGCTGTGGTGAGCCATTCAGGTGGCATGAGGGTAGCATCGTTTACATCCACAATTTGGCTACGGGTGCTGTTGATGGACAGGCTAACCGAATAGGGGTCTGTGACCAAATTTGTTACCACACGGCGCACCGCAGGTGAAAAGACTTGTACTTCATACAGATAATATTGATTTTTCCAAGTCGCATCGCCTGTAATGCTCCAAACACCGGTTGCGGGGTCGTTGGTCATATCTAAGACGGTGCTTTCGGTGTTGGGATTTGAATCCGCGAACAGGTGGAATTTAACATATTTGGCAGTTGGCGCCCAAACGCTGATGGTTGGAACACCGTCATTCCAAACGATGCCTAAATCGCCATTATAAGTGTAGAGGTCATCCAATACACCCGGAATTTGAAGTGATGTGGCATTGACTAATGCGCCATTTTCATCCATCGCCGCGACAACCACTTGTCCCTTGAGTAAATCGGGAACATTGGCGAGGTCGGCTTCGCTGATGGTGAGCGCCTTAAAATCGGCGAGATGTGGAAATTTTGCGAGGACTTCTTGGCTTAATCCTGCATCGTTAAGGGTTAAGGGAATCATGCCATCTGTGCCGACTAAAGCGTTACCATCGGCTTCAATACCTGCATTGGTGGCATAATATAACCCAAAATTCATGCCTGTGCTGGATACTTTCCATGCAATGGTATCGGCTGTGACCCAGTGGGCTTGTGCGCGGTCAATGACAATGCTCACAACCTGCCCGATTTCCACAGGTTCTCCCACACCAATGTAGAGGTTGTTATCGAATGAATTGTAGGCAAAATTCACTTGCTGACCATCTTCTGCAACTGTAAAGGGAATATTTGCGCCACCCGGTGCACCATCTGCACCGTAGTTAACATCCCATGTACCACCGATAGCGGCTTTGACTTCATAATCACCTGCGGGGATAGCGTTGGTGGCGAATACATAAATGCCATCGCCATCTGGGTCTTGCATCCATGAGCGCAAACAATCTGGAGACCAATCATCTGGGCAACCGAGTTCACTTTGAAAACTACCGGGTGCGACAACTAAGGTATCGGATACACTATCAAATACCCAATGCGTGAAATGGTCATAATAGAAGGTGACGGCGGTTTCTTCGGTCAAGACAAGGGAAATATTGGGTCCGCCAGCATCCCCCGCACCACCATAATTTTCATCCCATGCGCCATTGATAGCGACCTTGTATTCATATTCACCTGCGGGGATGGTGAATGTTCCCGCCCAAATATCCATTTCTGGGACGAATGTGAGGGCAGTACAGGCACCATCGGGTTGCCAATCGCCTTCACAACCGACTGCACTTTGAATTGTACCGGGGATGACAACCATTTCGGGTTGTTCAACGGTTGCAGGGCGTGGGTCTGGGTTGATTGTGCCTGCGGGTCCACTTGTAGTCGTTCCACCGCCCAATGTACCGGGTTCAGTCGAGCCATCGGTGTTGATGACCAGCAAATTATCGGCAGTATTGAACACAAATGCGACTGGGGCAAAATCGGTTTCGACAAAGAAGGGGATATTTGCGCCACCAGCCGAGGCATCTGCGCCATAATTGACATCCCATGTGCCGAACAGAGCGACTTTGCCTTCATAATCGCCAGAGGGCAATTTATCGGTGACGAAAACATATACACCATCGCCATCGGGGTCTTGTAGGCGGGTGAGCAAACAATCGGGCGCCCAATCGCCACTCACACCCAAATTTTCTGGGCAACCGACCTCACTTTGGAAGGTACCGGGGGCAACGATGAGGGGGTGGGTGAGGCTGTTAGAGATGAATTTGGTCGCATCATCATAAATAAATTCGACCATGCTATCTGCACCGACTTCGAGGGTGAAAAATTCACCGTCTTTGCCATAGGTCATATCAGGGTTGTCGTTGATGATGGCTTTATAAGTATATGACCCAGTGGGAATTTCAAATTCACCACGCCAAACCATGAAGGCTTCATCATAGGTGAGTTGAGATGTTGCACAACCAACACTCGCTTCATCACAACCCAATACGGTTTGGATTGAACCGAATAATCCGACACTGGTTGGGGCTTCTTCTTGTGCGATGACGGTGAGTGATGTAAAGAGGAGTAAAAATAAGGATATGATACTAATTTTGAGGATGGTGTTATTTCGCCTCACAATAAAATCTCCTTTTTGTGATTTTTTGGCAAACGCGCTTGTTTCTCATATTGCGCTCATGTAGTGTAACGAGGTGGCTTGCTATTATGCAAGCCACCTCATTGGGCATTTTAACCAAGCGGAATAACAAACGAGGCTTTCTTGGGGAATAAGTTATTCAATAGCATTGTGGTTTCTGTGTCAGATAGGCAATCTGCATAGGCATATTGAATTTCTTCAAGGCTACGATACCCCATCACCAATTGATTGAACACATACGGCGGAAAAGTCGCATTTGCTTCATCCCCTAAAACGAGGCGTGCTAATGCAATTAATGAAATTTCTCCATGCTTGATATGAATCGTCAATTCATGCGAGGCTAAGTTGATTTTTGTAGTTGCGGTTAAACCACACATATTCGATTGTTCTAGCCGCCCCTCTAAAACAGGTTTGATATATTGGATGAGGCGTGCTTCATCAGGCAAATGAATATACCATGCAGAAGGGCGTGGGGCGGGGTCGAGTATCTCTGGCAGGGTATCATAAACAGCATGATGTATGCCGATTTCAAGTGAAATTTGAGCGAGTTGGCAATTTCCATCCTCATCTGTATAGCGGTCTCGCATGGCGTTTAATACAGCTAACATTGCCAACCGATAGGGAATGGTTACTTGCATCGCAAATTCGATGATGACTAATGTGCCGTCCCATAATGCAGGGAAGGTGCGATAATATCCTACGATTTGTGATTGGTCATCTATAATACAAAAAATGCGAACTTGTGCATCAGAGCCTTCACTATGACCACTGATATCAAATTTCCAACGGGTTTCATCACAATAATTTGTGACCAGATAGGTTTGGTTATGATGGTTTTGAATACGAATGAGGTGAGGAATATCGGTTTCGGTGGCGAGGCGGATAGTGAAAGGGGGTGTTTCGATGCCCATTGGCACATTATCAAGATGAATGGAACGTCGTCCGCGAAAATCGAGCGCATAGTCGTAACCATAACGCCGATAATAGGTTGGAATACCGACTACTGCATGAATCAGATTCCCTTGTTTATAACTCAAGTGATGAACAGTTTCGATGAGTTTACGCGAAAATCCATGCCTACGATAGTGTTCATGGGTTGCAATTGCTTCTAACTGCCCAACAGGAATGAGGATGTCTTCATAGCGCCATGTTTGCGGGATGAATGCTAATGTACTGACAATATGACCTTCTGGTGTTGTGATAACAAACACTTGTGAGGCATCCATTGTTGGATGACCCGATGACATGGCATCTTCAAGCCAAACACCAAGCCCTTCATTTTCATGAATATGGCTATTCAAATCGGCAATTTCATGACTATCAGATTGAGTTGCGGAACGAAGGATAAATCCATCTGCTAATTTCTGCGGTAAAACCAGTGGTAACTTTTGGTGCATGATATTTTTCTCCAAGTGATAAATAAATGAGATATGGGTGTTTGTTTAGGACTCATAAGCACCTCCTATAGAGAAAAAATCAATTATGGACAATGTGTGAAATATCAATCTGATATTCCATAAATGAGTATAACCAAATTTCTGGTAGATGGCTATTTTTCGTTATAATTGGGTGTGTGATGTACCTGTACTTATCATATAAAAAGGATTCGATTTACATGGATAGCTTACCATTCAATAAAGTGGGGCGGTTTTATAAAGGCAATATTCATACTCATTCTAATGTGTCCGATGGGATGCTTTCTCCAGAGGCAGTATGTGAGACATATCGGCAGTTGGGATATGATTTTTTGTCTGTTACTGACCACTTTATGGATCAATTTGGGTATAAAATGGCAGATACGCGGGCGTATCGGACAGAAAAATTCACCACGCTCATCGGCGCAGAATTGCACACAGGACGGACAGAACTCGGCAATTTATGGCATATTTTAGCGGTGGGGTTGCCCTTAGATTTTGCCCCATATTCCGAAGGGGAAACAGGTGGCGATGTGTGTGCGCGGGCTTTGGCGAGTGGGGCATTTGTGGCGGCGGCGCATCCCTATTGGTATATCCTCACTGAAGCCGATATTTTGTCTTTGGGGGATATTCAGGCAATAGAAGTCTATAATGGCACATCGGCTGACCATAACGATAAGCCTGATGGCTGGTATATGTCGGATATGATGTCTATGCGAGGTAGATTGTATTCCACTTGTGCGACAGATGATGCTCACTTTTTTCCTCATCGGGCAGATGTTGGGTTGGGGTGGGTGATGGTCAAGAGTGAAGAACTCTCGCCAGAAGCGATTTTAGAAAACCTGAAATTGGGAAATTATTATTCCAGCACGGGACCCACTATTTATGATGTTCAGCGTACAGGGGATAACCGCCTGATTGTGAAATGCTCACCTGCGAGCCGTGTTTTTGTGACAGGGAGTGGTTGGACAGCGCGTAGCGCGTATGGCAATGGGATTCGTGAAGCAGAATTGAATCTAAAAGGATTTGATAGCCCGTTTATGCGGATTACAGTACGCGATGCCAATGGTGGGCGGGCATGGACAAGCCCAATCTTGCTTGAATAGTTAAATGTGCAAGATTTGCCAATAAGCGTTAAAATGGGCTTAACAGCATTCACTTAATATTTTTTAAGAATCGCTGTTATGCTCAAAAATTAAATCTTGTTTGAAATTTAGGAGATGTGAATCTTGAAGAAATTAAGTATTTTAATATGTGTGATGAGTTTGGTATTGGGGATGGTGTTCATCTCATCGGCGCAAGATGCAACGATTGAATTGGATTTTGTGCATATTTTTAGTGATGACCTACGTCCGGGTGTATTGCAAGGGATTATTGATGAATATCAGGCAATGAACCCTAATGTAAAAATCAATGCGTATTCAACCAATGCCGATTCCGATTATGATGAGGTGTTTAATAGTGCCATGGCGAATGCCGATTTGGGAAATGCGCCAAGCATTGTACAAGTCGAAGATGGGTTAACCCAACAAGCGATTGATTATGGCTATTTTGTCCCCATCAGCGATTATGCCACCGAAGAACAAATGGCGACACTCGATGATGTATTTCCTTCGATTTTGAATTATTTTGTTGAAGGTGATGCGTTGTGGAGTATGCCATGGAATATCTCGAATCCTGTCCTTTACTATAATAAGGATATGTTCACTGCGGCAGGCTTAGACCCCGAAAATCCACCGCGCACTTTTGCCGAAATTGATGCGGCATGTGATGCGATTATGTCTGCCATCCCAGAATTACGCGCCTGTGTCAATTGGGCGATGAGTTCTTGGTATATCGAACAGTGGGTGGCGATGAGTAATGAACTTTTTATCAATAATGATAATGGTCGGTCTGGACGTGCCACCGAAGCCTTATTCACCAGCCAAACGATGTTGGATATTGTGACATGGTGGGATTCATTAGATGGTAACGGTTATTTTACCTACAGTGGGCGCTTGAACGATATGAATGGTGAAGGCGCAACCTTTTTAACAGGTTGTGCAGGTAAATCGGTGAAGGGCGGTTGCACGGCTATGACCATCAACAGCACCGCAGGTATCACCCTCATTCAAGGGTATTCTGCACGCTTGGGCTTCCAATTGGGAATCGGACGCTTGCCAGCCCCAAGCGATACTGCGACCAATGGTGTGAGCATTGGTGGTGGTAGCTTGTTTGTGAGTGTTGACCAATCTGATGAAGAAATTCAGGCGGCGGTGGATTTTATTTTCTTCCTCACTAACACCGAAAATGCCACTAAGTGGCATCAAGGGACGGGTTATATGCCCATTCGTCAAAGTAGTTTCGATTTAGGAATTGAAGCCGGATTTTATGATGAAAATCCATTCTTCCGTATAGCAATTGACCAATTGGCAGAAACCACACCTAATCCTGCCAGCGCGGGCGCTGTCATGGGACCTAATACGGCTGTTAAACGCGAATTATTAACCACACTCCAAGAACTGATGAATGGTCAAACCGATACCCCAGAGACCATCTTAGAAAAATTGACCTCTGCAAATGAACGTGCAAATGCAGAGATGGCAGATTACAACCGCGATTTTGAATAAATTCCCATTTGTATCTTTTGCGCGGGGATGATAAACCTATCATCCCCGTGTTTTCATAAAACGAAAAGGTGCGCTCATGGTGCTTGCGCGAAAATGGCTTGAACGGGGTTGGTTGCCCATTGTCGTTATTGGGATAATCGCTTTCATTGGTTGGTTTATCAGTAGCCAAACGGGTGGTTTTGCGACGTTATGGCATTTTTTGACGGGGGCAATCGCGGTTATTCCCGAAGCAGTGAATTTTATCATCGCTTATTATCAGCAATTACCGAGTGGACAATTCACACAATCGCTCATGATAGGTGGCGGGGTAGGGGCAGTTTTGACGACTGCTATCTTATTGAGCGCGAATGGTGTGGTCAAATTTCCGCGTGCTGGCTGGCGTGATGTATTGGCTGGTTTGGTGGTGGGTATTATTTATCATCAAATTGGCGCTTATTTATTTGATGCAATATGGGTTGGGTTCGTTGTCGTTCT
>CALDGT010000757.1 GCA_937942935.1 uncultured Chloroflexota bacterium
AGCAAAATAATCACACCCAAGACAATCCCCAACACCTTAACACGGATACTCACTGCCCCCGCATATTTCCATGTTTTTTGTATCACAACCGATTGTGTAATTCTGTTCATCAACTTATGCCTATCACCATATAACCATCTCAGACAAGGTGCATATTGATAGTGCTTATGTTACAGTATTCATCAAATTAAATCATGTGAAGGGGCTATTTATGAATCATCAAATCCGATTTACCGCTAATAAAATCGAAAATTACATCCGTTTATTACGTCCGCTTGTGTATCGGCAACACCATCCTATCGCCCCATTTCGCTATCATGAATTATCATCCCCAGAAACACCCCCACCCATTCATGCCGATAGCACCGATTGGTTGGTCATCTCTCATAACACCTATTGGGGCAAAATCCAACAAAATTTTGTCATGCGTGGGTCATTTAGCGTCCCTGCTTCATTCATAGAAGAAGTCGCTTTATATCTGCCAATTGGTGATAGTGGTGATTTTGTCCATCCAGAGGCGCTCATTTATATAGATGGCAAAGCGATTGCCACCGTAGACCGTTTTCATCAAGAAATCCTCATCCCGATAGAATATTGTGATGGTGAAGAGCATGAGCTATTCCTGCATGGCTGGACAGGTTATGGCAATTCACAAGGCTCGGCGGGTCAGCTATTGATGCGCCCGTGTTCGGTGGTGCAAATTCATCAGCCCTTACGTGATTTTATCATTTTGATGAATACCGCCTTACAAATCAGCAAACGGCTAAATGATAATCACCCACAAAAACATGATTTACTCACAGCGATGGATAAAGCAATGTTGGCGCTCGATACCCGTGAACCATTTGGCGATGCCTTCTATGAATCGGTTGAACGGGCATTACCCATGTTTCGGGATATAATTCGTCATGTTGGTGCGCCGATGGATGTCACTGTGATGGGCGCGGGTCACGCTCATATTGATGTGGCATGGTTATGGACACTTGGGCAAACCCGCCGTAAAGCCGCCCGCACATTTTATACCGTCAATCACCTGATGAGCCAATTTGAGGGGTATCGCTTCACCCAAAGTCAGCCCCAACTATATGAATACATTCGCCAAGATTATCCGGAATTATTCGACCTCATCAAAGGACGTGTAGCACAAGGCAAATGGGAAGCGATTGGTGGGATGTGGGTGGAAGCCGATTGTAACCTGAGTGGCGCAGAAAGTTTGGCGCGTCAATTTTTGCTCGGACGGCATTTTTTCCGTGAGCATTTTGGTGTGGATGCCGATTCGCCTGTATTGTGGTTGCCAGATGTGTTTGGCTACTCGGCGCAATTGCCCCAACTCATCAAATTGGCAGGCTTGGAATATTTCTTCACCATCAAAATCGGATGGAATCAATATAACAAATTGCCATATGATAGTTTTTGGTGGCAAGGCTTGGATGGCACGCGGGTATTAACCCATTTTTCCACCACACCAGAAAAACCAGATTCACCATCCAGCACCTATAATGCGCCCGCCAATCCAGAATCGCCCCTCATCACATGGGAGAGATTCCAACAAAAAGAACAGCAACGCACGCTATTGATGGTCTATGGTTG
>CALDGT010000758.1 GCA_937942935.1 uncultured Chloroflexota bacterium
TCCGATTACATTATTTGTCACTACAGGGCATGATTTTCCTGCCCACCATGTCGCGTGCTACTATACTACCGATTGGTCTATGCCATCAGGTAGTCGTGGGATTGCACAAAATGGGAGTGTGATATTGTTTCAATCGGCAGGGCAATCTTGGGATTCCATCACATGGGGGTATCATACCAAATGGACTGCTACACTCCCTCCACAATCCGAAAATACCCTTGTGCGTTATCGGATTAGCGCATGGACAGAAGATGGTTCAGAAGCATTTGCCGATTATCCAGAATTGAAAGCGACCACAGAACGCGCCGCAGGTGCATTTTTTAGGGGAGAATCTGTCCCCCCATTGCCACCAATTGGCGATGCGATTGGCAAAACATTTACTTTGCATATTTCTGACCACAAGATTCCAGACTGGGGAAAATCGGCAATTATTTATCAGATTTTTGTTGACCGTTTTTATGCAGGCGATGGTCGAGATTGGTTACAAACATCTGATTTACGCAAACCATTTGGCGGGACATTGTGGGGTGTGCGCGATAAGATGGATTATCTAGCCGATTTGGGGATTAACTGTATTTGGCTCACGCCAACGTTTGAAAGTCCGTCACATCATGGTTATGACATCCAAGATTATTTCAAAACATCTGCCCGATTGGGCGGTGATGATGCGTTGCGGGCGGTGATTGAATCGGCTCATCAACATGGGATACGTGTTTTGCTCGATTTGGCTTGTAATCATATCTCAAATCGAAATGCTTGTTTTGTAGATGCGTTGAATAATCCCGATAGCCCATACCGAGATTGGTTTGTATTTGATGATTCACCAGAGGGATATAAGACCTTTTTTGGCAGTAAAGAGATGCCATATATCAATTTACAACACCCACCCGCCAGAGATTGGATGTGTTCGGTGGGGAAGTATTGGCTGAAAGAATTTGATGTAGATGGCTATCGGCTTGACCATGCCAACGGACCCAGCGCCGATTTTTGGGTGGATTTTTATATTGCTTGTCGTGCTATTAAGCCAGATGTTTTTTGTTTTGGGGAGGTAGTAGAAGCACCCAATATTGTGCGGACATACGCAGGTGGGTTGGATGGTGTCCTCGATTTTCATATGGAAGATATGCTCCGCAAAACTTATGCCAGAGAAGAGATAACCGAAGCAGAATTTTATGATTTTGTTGAGCGCCATTATGCGTATTTCCCAGAGAATTTTGTTTTGCCCACGTTCTTTGATAATCACGATATGAATCGCTTTTTATTTAGTGTAAAGGGTGATAAATCGAAACTAAAACGTGCGGCAGAGGCGCAGTTCAAATTGCCACACCCACCCATCATTTATTATGGCACAGAAGTTGGATTATCTCAGAATACGGCGACATACGAAGGAGCAGGGCTAGATGAAAGCCGATTGCCAATGTTATGGGGAGATGACCAAGATGCGGAATTGCTGGCATTTTATAAGGCATTAATTGCTAAACGACGCTAAATATCTGTAGGCAATATACGCCATTGAGTTGCCGATTATAAACAACCCTGTTTTGTAGGAATGTAATGGCGGACTAGAGGTATAAACCTATATGTCCGCCA
>CALDGT010000759.1 GCA_937942935.1 uncultured Chloroflexota bacterium
TTGCCCTCTGCTAATTCGCGCACAGTCGAATAAACGGCGGGCAAACGTAATAAACTTTTGGGACTCATCACAATCAATGGTAATGGGTCTGTTTTGAGGAGCAAGGCTTGTCTGCGGAGCAAATGAAAATATTGTGCCGCAGTGGTGGGGTTGGCAACACGCATATTGGTCTTTGCCGCCATTTGCAAAAAGCGTTCTGGTCTGCCTGTCGAATGGTCTGGACCACCGCCTTCATGCCCATGTGGGAGCAACATCACCAAAGAAGGCGTTTGTTTCCATTTTTCGCGGGCAGAAACAATAAACTCATCCACAATATTTTGTGCGCCATTCAAAAAGTCGCCATATTGTGCTTCCCATAAGACTAATGTCTCTGGGGAGACAACATTATAGCCAAATTCAAATCCCAACACTGCCATTTCTGATAGTGGACTGTTATAAACCGTGAATGATGCCTTTGCTTGTGGCAATTCTTGGAGTGGCACAAACCGATTTGGGTCATCCTTTAACAGACTAGGATTATAAATTTGTGGCTCACGATAATTTTCAGAATCATACAGCACCGCATGGCGATGGCTAAATGTACCCCGTTCACTATCTTGCCCTGTCAACCGAATCGCCGTACCATCTTCTAAAATGCTGGCAAATGCCAATTCTTCGGCAGTCGCCCAGTCAATCAGAGGTTCATCTACATTATCAAACGCTTTACGGCGTGTGAGGACTGTATTTTCGAGTCGCTTAGAATAAAAACGGAAACCCGTCACCAATTCTTGAAGTGATGTGTTTAATGTAGATAGGCGCTCCATCGGCACTTGTGTTTTGACACGCTTGGCAATCCCTTTAGGTGGTTCTTCTAAGGGTGGTTGCAAACGCAATTCCACTTTTACGGTATCATACGCCTCTTGTAACACAGCAATATGCTTGTTATACAATTCATCAGCTTTAGCAGGGGGAATTACACCACCCTTCACCAATCTATCTGCCCAAATTTGGCGAATACGTGGATGATTCCGCACAATCTTATACATCTGCGGTTGGGTAAATCCGGGTTCATCCAATTCATTATGACCATAACGGCGGTAGCCGATGAGGTCAATCAAGAAATCTTTTTCAAATTTTTCTTGATACGCAAATGCCAACCGCGCCACCTCAATCACCGCAAGCGGGTCATCTGCATTCACATGCACCACAGGTACTTTGAAACCTTTCGCCATATCACTGGCATAAAGGGTGCTACGAGCATCATTTGGCAGTGTTGTAAAACCCAGTTGATTATTGGCAATGATATGAATTGTTCCCCCTACCCAATAACCGGGTAAGCGCGACAAATTGAATGTCTCCGCGACAATCCCTTGACCGGGGAATGCAGAATCGCCATGAATGAGGATTTGCATCGTTGAGCGTTCATCAAATGTGGGAGCGCCTCGCTTTTGGCTATCTGTGCCAGCTGCCCGCGCCATCCCTACAGCAATCGGATTAATCGCTTCTAAGTGGCTTGGGTTGGGTGGCATTTGCAAAATAAATTGCTTATCGCCATAAACATCATATTCACGCCCCTGATGATATTTTACGTCACCCAATTGCCAACCTAGTACATTTTCATCTTCTGGGTCTACAAAATCTTGCAAAATTTCTTCATACGATTTTTTCATGATATGGGACAGCGTATTCAAGCGCCCACGATGCGCCATCGCAATCGTCACAGTGCGTTTACCCTTGCGTGTGTTATCTGCAAGGCGCACCAATTCATCCAGCAAGCCAATCATCATATCCAACCCCTCTACCGAAAAACGGTATTTGGTCGGAAAACTCTTTTGCAAAAATTCTTCAAATGCCTCAATTTGTGCCAAACGGTCTAAAATAGCGACTGCTTCTTGTGGGGTGGCATCAACCCGATACCGCCGAGATTCAATCGCTTCCTTCAGCCATTGGCGCTCTTCGGGAATCCGAATGTGGTCGTTATCATAACCGATGCTGGTCGCATACACCGCTTTAAGGGCTTGTATCACCTCATAAGCGTTATTCGCGCCAACCGATAATGGGCTATCAATCAGTCCCGCAGGTAATTCATATAAATCTTGTTCAGTTAGCCCATGATATTCAGCAGAAAGTTCTGGGTCGCCAATCGGTGGTGTTCCAAGTGGGTCCAATTGTGCCGCAACATGCCCAAATTGACGGATTGCTTGTGCATAATTTGCAATCGCCGTCACCTTGCGAACATCTGCAACCATCGCCGCAGGCATTTCGACAGTTTCTTCGTTAATTGGTGTCCAATTATCAAAAAATGCTCTAGTACGTTCATCTACAGAATCGGGTGATGTGAGGTATCTTTCGTACAATTCCAACACATAGCCCGCATTTAAGCCATAAATCTGTGTTAACTTCATATCCCATCCCAAAAATGATGCCAATTTTGTGGCATTTGTCATGTCTCTTTTATCTATTTTACCCAAATAATTTAGGATTCGTGTAGCCCCTATAACGAAATATTCATATCCCTCAAATAAAAAATAAAATGAGCGCGATTTATACATCTATAAAAACAGATAAAGTACACGATTCTTTGGGATATTATCATGATTTCGTGAATTATTGTACAAACTAGCTAATCAATTATTGTCATTTATTGTGCATAGTATACAATTCCCACTTGTGCAAAAATTCAAATTAGAGGATAATGAAAGTACAAAATAAAAGCAAGTTTTTTATTTCTTATAGGAGTTCACCCTACCATGGCGACAGCCCTCAGTATGACTATGAATAAATCATCATTAAAAGACCAAAATGTTTCCAGTCCTTATGAAACCGCCCTCTTGCAATTTGACCGCGCCGTTGGACACTTAGATTTATCTGAATCCGTTGCGGAATATATGCGTTACCCCCGTCGTGAATTTACGGTGAACTTCCCTGTCCGCCGTGATGACGGCACAACCGAAATGTTCACAGGCTACCGTGTCCATCACAGCACTGTTTTGGGTCCCTCAAAAGGTGGCATCCGTTATAGCCTCCATGTAGACCTAGACGAAGTTCGCGCCCTTGCGATGTGGATGACATGGAAATGCGCCCTCATGGGGTTGCCCTATGGTGGTGCAAAAGGTGGCGTGATTGTAGACCCCAAAACATTGAGTCTTGGAGAGCGTGAACGCCTCACCCGCCGTTATGCCTCTGAGTTAATCCCCCTCATCAGCCCACAATCTGATGTCCCTGCCCCCGATATGGGTACAACCCCTCAAGAAATGGCTTGGATTATGGACACCTACAGCATGACTGTTGGTTATTCTGTCCCCGCCGTTGTCACAGGGAAACCCCTCGAAATCGGTGGTAGTGAAGGTCGTAATTCGGCGACTGGTCATGGTGTTATCATTTGCATGGTCGAAACACTCAAACGTCATGGCATCACCACAGACCCATCCAATATCAGCGTAGTCGTTCAAGGGTTTGGGAATGTCGGTTCATTCGCCGCCAGCCACGCCTTTGAATTGGGCTATAAAGTGGTTGCAGTGAGCGATGTGAATGGTGGTATCTATAATCCAAACGGATTAGATATTCAGGCAGTTCGCGCGTATTATACCGAAAC
>CALDGT010000760.1 GCA_937942935.1 uncultured Chloroflexota bacterium
TGTCCATATAATTTTATACCACGTTCTTGAAGCGCGTTCACATCTTCACTCATCATCATTATCCTTTACATGGTAATATCAAGAATACTTGCGCCCACCTGACGCAACCGGTCTGCGGGCATTTGGCTAAGTAATACAGCAATATGAATAAATCCAACATTGAGTGGGTTTGCCGCAAATGCACGAACATCTTCTGGCAATTGCATAAAATGTTTCCACGCTTCGCGCATCATCAATAATTCCCCAATTTGCCCACTCGTTTCCAAAAAGTAGGGGACTGGTTTTTTATAAACATCGGCAAGTGTGAGCAATACAGGCATAGGGAGCAATATATCGCCCAATTCATACGCCTCTAGTGTCGCCACATCAATACCTGCTTTTTCGCTCACTTGTAGAAAGGTCAATCCCAATTCTTCGCGGGCTTGACGCAATAATGCCCCTACCATCCGATTCCGAAGAGAAATATATTCTGGTTGAATCTCTTCACTCCCTGCCCGACTAATTTTTGCGGTTTGCATCCCCCAAAAATGGCTCACAGGGACATCTAAATAATAAGCAAGCAATTCTAATTGTGGCAGACTAGGCGATTCATCACCAAATTCCCAACTTTCGATTTGTTCTGAGTTAACCCGCAACAACCGCGCACAATCATCTATTGTGCGGGCGGCACTCACCCGTGCATCACGCAATAAAACCCCCATCATTTTAGCGCGAAGGCGATAGGCTTCTGCAAAGTCATAAGGTTTTTCGGCGGGTGCATCGGCTTGCTGTTGTGCCTTTTTTTCTTTCATCTTTGCCGCAATATCTTTGAAATCCATTGGTCATTACTCCTTATGCTTGCCAAACATAATTGCATTATAGCGGTTAGACCTATTTTCTCGCAACAGCATAAACAAAACAGAGCGCCTAGTAGCGCCCTGTTTATGATAATTATTCTGGCTTCACTTCTTCTATGGCAGGTTGCGAGGTATCTGTTACTATTTCATCCTCACCATCATCAGCAACCACAACAGGTTCTAATTTTGCCGAATCAAACGATGGTGGTGGTGGCATAATGACCATATCGGGTTGGTAGAGGGTATCACCAATTCGATATGGCACACTAATCACAGGTCTACCCTTCCCGCGTGCGATTTGGTCATGATAGAGCGCCTCGCGGATAGCCACACTTGTCCCGTTATGTAGATAACGATGCCACCACTTGCTCACGACAAATTCTGGCAAGACAACCATTGTCGGTATTTTGAGAGCGCTTTTCTCGTCTACACTATGTAAGTAATCAATCAATGGCGAACCAACCTCACGATATGGCGATTCAACAACATCTATTAGCGTATCATCCATGTGAACTTCGCGGAATTTTTGGCGTAGGCGTTCAATATCGGATGGGTCTACACTAACCACACATACACGCACCGTATCAGATACACTAAGGGCATATTCAAGGGCTTGTAATGAACACCGATTAAGGCTATTCATCAACACGACCATCGGAATATGATTGCGTTTAATATTAGGTGGCACAAACCGTCCACGCTTAATGCCATCTAGTGTGAGTGATTTTGCCACTTCGTTATAG
>CALDGT010000761.1 GCA_937942935.1 uncultured Chloroflexota bacterium
AAAAATCCCTACCAAGCCCATGTATGATGTGAAATATCATCTCTCCCACCCCGCGAACACCCATTGGGGACGCATTTTTGTGGATGCCGAAGATGAGGGGAGCGCCAGAAGCGCAACCCAGAAATACCTAAGTAATTACAATGACGGGCCGGGCGGAAGTGGTGGGAATGTCATCTGGCTGGTCAAAATTAGCTAACACAGATTGAGGTGATAGGATGGATTATTTTACATTAGACGAATTGCGCGAATTATGGTCAGAGATGAAAGGCAAACCTACCGAACAAAGTGACTTTCTACAAGAAATTGCACAGGCAAAAGAAGCCTATTTGCAACATAACATCTTGCCCGAATTGCTCAAATGGCTAGAACAAACCACCGTCCCCGATATTCTATCGGCATTGGATATTTATATGGTTGTAATTATGGGGGATGAAAACACGCGCAAACCGATTGCTGATAGGCTAATTCAATTGGTATCACAAGCCACTCAAAACGATAGCGAGGCAATGAAGCACATTCGCAAGAATTGCGCTTATTTTTTGAATAAAATTGCCACCACCGCCGATGAGGTCACACCCCTCATCACCTATTACGAAAATATCACCCGTTGGACACACCGCGATAGCGCCGACTATCACACCGCTATTCGCGGATTGCGTGCGATTGTGGCGGATAAACCTGCTCTCATCGCGCCTGATGTACATGAACACTTCACGCGGTTTTTGAAAGCTATCCCGCATATACACCCATATCAATTAAAATATCGGGTGCGCGGTCCAGTCTCATTAGACGAAGGCACAACCATCATCGAAGCCGAAAATGAAAGCCAAGCACGCGAAAAAGCCATGCAGTATATGAGGCATTTTGATGATGGTTATGGTGGCTCACAAAAAGAGATTTTGTCTATCACCCGAATCATATCAGATTAACTGCTCAAGAGCGCCAAATTTGCCCTCTTGACTTAGAGCGCACTCTAAGTTGTAGGATTCAAAAAGATAATGAACTTGATGAATCTATCAGGAGGATTTTATGGACTGGCGAATTTTAGGACGTTCTAATATCAACGTATCACCGATGGGCATGGGGTGTTGGGCAATTGGTGGGACATGGCGCTTTTTAGATATTCCGGGTGGTTGGGGTGAAGTAGATGATAATGAGTCTATCCGCGCCATTCACACCGCACTCGACTCTGGCATTAATTTCTTCGATACCGCCGCCACCTATGGCACAGGTCATAGTGAACATATCGTCGGAAAAGCCTTAGCCAATCATCGAGATAAAGTGGTAATTGCGACTAAATTTGGGTTTAATGTGAATGAAAGTGCCAAGCATGTTACTCGTTATGGCAAAAATGCAGAGGTATTGCTCAATTTACGCCGTGATTGCGAATCCAGTTTGCGCCGATTAAACATGGACTACATCGATTTGTATCAGCTCCATGTTTGGGATTATCCGAATACATTAGCCGAGACATTGGTCGAGGCGCTAGAAGTGTTGGTAGATGAGGGAAAAATCCGTTATTACGGATGGAGTACCGATTCGGTAGAATCTGCTCGCGTATTCGCACAAGGGGAACATTGTGTTGCAATTCAACACGATTTGAATGTCGTTAAAGATGCCAAAGACATGCTCGCCCTATGCGAGCAATTGAATTTAGCCAGCGTGAATAGAAGCCCATTGGCACGCGGGGCGCTCACAGGCAAATATAGCAAAGACACGGTATTTGCGAGTAATGATGTTCGGCAGGATGACTGGTCAATGGAAACATTTTTTGTGCCAACCCTCGCCAAACTTGATGCCATCCGTGAGATTTTGACCAGCGAAGGGCGCACACTCGCACAAGGGGCATTGGCTTGGATTTGGGCGCGGAGCAATACCACCATTCCTATTCCGGGTATTCGGACAGTTGAACAAGCCCTAGAAAATGCCAAAGCAATGAATTTTGGTGCATTACAGCCAGAGCAAATGCGCCAAATTGAAGAATTACTCGGTTAATTTTTATGATTTATGTATGGGAATGATATGATTGGCATCATCCCCATGCGCGGTTATAATAAATCAAAAAATGAGATTAAAATGATGACCGATACAATCACTCAAGAATTGACAATTCAACAAGTCGCAGAAAAAACAGGGTTAAGTGTTCATACCCTGCGCTATTATGAGCGTGTCGGACTCATTCACCCCATCAACCGCAAAGACAATACCCACCGCCGTTACACCAGCGATGATATTGGCTGGATAGAATTCCTTATCAAATTACGCGCCACAGGCATGTCTATCCAACAAATGCAAACCTATGCAGAATTACAAAGGCTTGGTGATACAACACTCGCCAACCGTGTAGCAATGTTATGCGACCTAAAGCAACAAGCAGAAGCACATATTCAAGAATTAGAGGAACACCTGAAAATTATCCGATATAAAATCGAATATTACCAAGGTGTCCTCTCAGAAAATCAATCGTGATAGAGCATCACGACACTATCAATTCAATCTCACCATCACCAACCAAATTAAAAATAATTTGGCGCGTCTTTTCATCATATTCATATGCTAAGGGCTTGCTATTATAGGTCATTGTTTTTGGCTTATTTTCGGCATAAATGACGAATTTACCCTGTCCACGCACACACATTCGATGCGTGTTCCCATAAATGCCATAGTCGGTAATTGCACCCGCACTATTGAACATCTCTACCAAGCCAATCGGTGCAACGCCATGCGAGACAGGAATGAGTGTAAAAATATCATAATCCAGTGGCGCGAGAGAGATATCCCATGCAGAATCTTCTACTAAAAAGCGTGTTTCACCACTCCGATGAGCATAAACCAGTGTTAACCCATCATCTAAATGCGGAATATCTGCCAAAGCCAATGCCCCCGCAATATTGCTACCTTCATGCTTGGCATTAAACACCCCTACAACAGCACCGAGCATATTGTGATTATAAATCTTGAGCAACACATCTTCTTGGGTAGGGTCATGGAAAAGGCAATCGGGTGTTGGTCTGCCAATATCTAATGGGCGCATGACTCGACCATCAGGCAAAACCAATTTTTTGAGCAATGAAAAATCGTGCGCGTCTGGCTTATCGGACACATAAATCGGGCTACCACTCACTGCACGCCCCGCCGCATGAAATGCCCCAACAGGGTGTGCGCTTTGGAACATATCCCAATCGGGATGTAAGAATTCCCCAAACCACATGCCGAACATAGCATTTGTAAAAAGGTGTTCCCCATGTGTCGCAGGGCGTTGGGGCCAAAAGTCTATGGATGAGCGAATAATATTCGACCCTAGCGCACCATAAATCATTTCGTTGGCGCACGACATACAATTAATTAGGTTGCCATTAAAATGCACATTGACAGAACCTTCTAACGCCTCATGATAGCGGTGCATCAGTTCGACCCGTCCACCACCACCCGCCGAAAGACCATCTAACCGCGATTGATTATCTACTTTCACACCATCCACCCCTTGTTGGCGCAGATAGCGATGGTAATCGTGATAAAAATTATGGATAGAATTCGCCGTTGGGCGATATAAATCGCCACCTTCCCATTCATTCATGTTCGGAATATAGTGCAAAATGCCTTCATGAAAATCGTCTTTCACCAGCGCCAAATCGTATTGCTTCATCTTTTCTGGATGCACCCCACGCCAATAACCGAGTAGCGCGTGCCATACGATGAAAGTATGAATACCAAATTCGCCTTTTGCCATTTGGACTGTATCGCTCATATTGGGGAATTTTTCGTTTGGGGCAAATGCCGTCAGGCGATTTTCTTCTACCGATTGCCAACCATCATCTAAAATCAAAAATTTGGGCTGTACCCCGCCATCGGCAAAACTTTGTAAACCCTCTTGGACTTTTTCATGCGATACATCCCGATAAAACGCATCCCATGTACACCAACCAAAATCATCTATAAATGTTGGCAATGGTTTTTCGTGACGCAACCGCCCAGTCTTGAGCATCGCCATCACTGCGCGA
>CALDGT010000762.1 GCA_937942935.1 uncultured Chloroflexota bacterium
CCTCTATGTATTAAAAACTTAGCAAGCCACATCATAACAATTCAGATGACCCTTGTCTATGGACATCAGCCTCAAAATGGCTATGTTACCTATATGTTACATACAAAACAAAAGTTCTTTTTTGATGGCAACCAACACAAATCACTTGCAGAACAAGCGTTTTATATGTAACATAGTAAGTATTCAAAATTTCTTGCCAGAGGGGTTCGATTCATGCCCAACCGAATGACCGTCCATGCAGAAGGCATCCTCATTCTGCTCCAAAAAAACAAAAATCATTGGCTCACACGGTCACAGGTGGCGGGGTTGATGAAGCGCAAACGGCTAACACCCTATGATATTTTGTGTTTGGATTTGTTGGTGACATTGGGCTTGGTGTATCAGGATAAAGAAGAAGGATATTCGCGGGATGGCTATCGGTGGCGCTATGGGGTATTCGATGCGCCACCGACAGATGAAGATTAGTTATTTTTTATATTGTTTTTCGAGCGATGCGATTTGTTTTTCGGTGCTTGCAAATAATTTTTCGGTCATTTCTAAGCCGAATTGTTGGGCTTCTGGCTTCGATTTGATGTCCTCAATTTTTTGGCGATAGGTGGCGGCGGCAGAATACAATTTACGCAAGGTCTCTGCGATGGTGGTTGGCACGCCTTCTTCTACGGGTGGTTCTTCGATTGGGGTTGGCGCAGGGCGTGGTGCATAATCATCAGATGGTCTTTGTCTGGGGTTAGATGATGGTCTACCACCTCTATCATTGCCACCCCGTCTATTGCCCATATTGGCATTTTGTTGATTGCCACGGTCACGTTGTTCGCGGGGTTCGCGTCCTTCACGGGGTTCACGTTTGTCGTAGCTTCTTTCTTTATCATGAGGTTGTCTGGTTGGCTTTTTGGGTTGTTCTGATGTCGTTTGTTGTTGCGCTTCGCGTTGGCGGGTTTGTTGTTGCTCACTTTTATAGGTTTTGCGGGTGCTGGCATGGGTGGTATAAACTGCCAATGCCTTAAATTCTTCATCAAATCCACAAAAACCCGTCACCATTAGGGTATCGGTTTCATCGGCTTGCAAAATGGGTTCTACTTTTTCCCATTGGCGAATAGAGATATACACAATGAAATCGGTCTCTTTTGGGGGGAGAGGCACACCCGCAGGCATAGTAAAACCATCGGCAACGATGGCTTTCATAGCAACAATGACTAACGCCTGACGGCGTTCTATTTCTTTATAACGACCAATGAGGGTAATATTCACTTCTTCTACCTCCCCCGGATTTGCTAGTAATCGCTCTAGGATTGGGGCGCGTTCTTCATAAATAAATGGCTCATAGACAGATTCTTTTTGTACGAACTTTTTCTGTGTATATACCCAATGGACAAAAATGCGTTCACGAGTCTCTTGGTCTATACGTTCTCGTACCAACTGAAAAAATACACCACCCGGTGTCCGACGACGTTCCCCTGTTAGGATGAGCATCCCGCCATTATTTTCGATTTCAATCATGTCATCATAGACTTGTTGGGCAAAATCTATTCCACAATATCTTACGACATTACGAATCTGGTTGCGCGGTTTATCTTGTGTCTCACCCAACGCATCCGAAATTTCATCGGCAATGGCGCGTTCTTTCTTTATACGCTCAATGCGCTCTCTGGCTTCGTCATCAAGTGGTGGGCGGTCGTGTGTGCGGTTTTTATTGGGGGTTCTATTTTTTTGACCCAATGGAACTACTCCCAGGAAATTGTCCTTTTGATTTAAGAGTAACACATTTTAAGGAATTTGCGAATAGAATCTCGAGTTTTGACAATTCTAGGTTAATTTTTCAATAGGTTGGTGTATTCTAAGGCAGAATCGCTTAAAATGAAGACTTGTAGTGAATTATATAGCAGAAAAGTAGAAAAAAACATGAAAACTTTAACGCTTCTGAATGAAAAGGGGGGGGTGGGAAAAACCACCCTCGCCACCCATATCGCGGCGGGCATGGCTATTCGTGGCAAGCGTGTTTTGTTGATAGATGCAGACCCACAAGGTCATGCCAGCGTTGCCTTTGGACTCAAAAAAGAACCCATGCTTCACGATTTGCTCGTGCGCGATTTGCCGTTTAAGCAGGCTGTCCGCCGTGTTCCACATGAATTATATGCCCTGCCCAACCAACCCATGACGGGCGATTTGTTGGTCATTCCATCCGATGTATCTACGCGGGTTATCCCTATGATGACGGCGGATGTGATGGTCATGCGAAATCGGTTCAAAGAATTAGAGAGTGTAATTGATGTCATCATCATAGATACTGCGCCATCCCCATCGCAACTTCATTCGAGTATTTATATGGCGACGGATGCGATTATCTACCCAACCAAATGCGAATTTTTGAGTTTTGATGGA
>CALDGT010000763.1 GCA_937942935.1 uncultured Chloroflexota bacterium
CCACCCGTTCCCCAACCCATTATCACCACACCGCCACCGCGCATCGAAACCCCGCCACCACCCAAAATTTTCGTCCCGCCTATCCCATCCCTTTTGCCACAACCCTTCGATTGGTGCAAAATTGACGGTGGCAAGGTGACACTCGTGCCAGATGATTACGACAAGAAAAATGGTTATTACTTGCAAGAACCTAAAACAATTCCTGTTTCAGACTTTTTCATGGCAAAATATCCACTCACCAACGCCCAATATCAAGCCTTTGTGGATGCCCCTGATGGTTATAAAAATCCGGATTGGTGGAATTATTCCGAAGGCGCAAAAGCATGGCGCAAAGCCAACCCCAAACCCCAAGATACGAGATTTGCAGGCGATGACCACCCACGCACCAATATCACTTGGTATGAAAGTGTGGCATTTACGATTTGGTTGAGCAACAAACTCGGTGTGAATATCCAGCTGCCAACTGATGAGCAATGGCAACGGGCTGCGATCGGCGATAAAAATTGGGCATATCCGTATGGGAATGAATTTGATAGAAATCGGGGTAATAAGCTCGGTGTGGGTGGAACAACACCCGTCACCCGATACCCGAATGGCGCAAGTCCGTTTGGGGTAATGGATATGAGTGGTAATGTGTGGGAATGGTGTTTTACCAGTTATGATAAGGGAAACATTCCTTTGAAGGATTCAACTGATGACTGCACATACGTTCTGCGTGGTGGCTCGTGGTGGAATTCTAATGCAATTTTCTTGCGTGCCGATGTTCCTTTCAGGCGCATCCCTAATGGCGGGGACCTTAGCAGGGGGGGTATGCGTTTTGCCCTCTCTAAATAATTCTGAAACCTGTGTTCTGAATAGGGCAGGCGCTAAAGCACCCGCCTAATGCGCCGAAGCCCGATAAATCGGGCTGAATTGCCTGTTTTGTGGGGTGGGGCAATATGAAACGGGACGACACATGTGTCGCCCCTACGACCTGTTCCGATTGTAGGGGCGAGGCACTGCCTCGTCCCGTTTGCACGCCTTGTCCCGTTGGAAATAGGGGTGCATTTATCTTTACTCACCCATCTCATCCTCATCCAGCACCCGCGATAAATCCACCTCGCGGTAAAATCCGACCTTGCCCACATATTTCTGCCACAATTTATGCGTGATGTCGCTGGGGTCGCATTTGACCCCGCGCGGGATAAAATACTCGCAAACCCGCGTGATGTCACGCTCCAAAATCATCCGCGCATTGGTGTTCATGTCGGTGATGGTCACTTGGGGGAAGTCAATCAAAATCACTTCACCCTCCCAATACATCAGGTTATACGCCGATAAATCGCCGTGAATCATGTCGTGTTGGAGCATGAGTTCGACATTCGCCATCACCGCATCGAATAACGGCTTGGCTTCTCTGTGCGATAAATCAATTTCGTGCAAGGTGGGCGCACCCACTTTTTCATCGCCAAAATAACCCATTAGGATAGCATTTTCGCCCGCCGCAAACGGTTGCGGGACACTCGCGCCAATTTGATACAACGTGCTGAGGGTCTTGTATTCGTGCATCAGCCAAGACGTATGCGAGACTTGTTGCCCGTATGCCGTCTTTTTGCCAATCGCCCGCATGGTGCGGTCATCTTTTTTGTTCAGCGCCTTGCCATTGCCTGTGAGGATTTCGCGCCCCTCGCGGTACATGGCATCGTTGCGTAAATTGCGGAACATGCGCGGACGATACACTTTGGCGGCGATGAGTGTTTCGCCTGTAGAAGGGTGGGCGGTACAGCGATAAACATTCGCCTCTTTACCACCTTTCACCCGTCCCAACACATCGGTAATCATTTTTTGCTCATAAAATGTTTGGAGTGCCTGCAACAGCCAGCCTTCTTCAAAAAGACCGGGTGTATAGGTGGTATTGAATCCGCCTTCCAAATCTTCGAGTTCTGCGACCTCGTTCAAAACCTCAACTGCCGCTTTTTTGGCGATATGCTTGGCTTTCGGCTTACGTTTGCGCCGCGCCTGACGGTCGGTGTTGGTGGGGTCGAATTGTTTTTCGTATTGTTCGTATTTGTCGTAATCAGAAAGAGACACGGTTAGGTTATCCTTAGTAGTGAGACATTCATTCAATTGTGTGGGGGAATATGAACATAACCATATACCCGATGCCGAATCCGATAGAAATGATTAGGATTGGTCGGTATACCACACACAGGCGCAAATCATCACGCCGAATCTCACCAAAAGATACACCCGTTAGGGGAATTTGTGAGGGGAGATAAGATGATTATGAAAGGTGAGGCATACCTTTAATAACAACCGCGACAGAATTTTTAGCCATACTCTCAGTGCCTCCTTATAATCAAAATTACTCTCTGTGGATAAGATAGCACAAAATATGATAACTTGTCAAGAGGGGTAATGAGGGGTCATATTGTTATATCATAAAATTTGTAAGGGCTTGTCATACTGTAGGGGCTTGCCATGGCAAGCCCCTACAACGCGGAAAATTCCTACAGGATGTAATTAATCATTCACCAACTGGAATTGCCCGCGCATATCCCCAAAATAGGTTTGACCTGCCGTGTGCAGATTAAAATAAATTTCGCCAGAACGGGCAATCAATTCTAACCCTGCAATCGTTTTCACTTTGTCATTCGGGACAGCTGTGGTGATGGGACAACCAAGTGTGAATCCATCAATCGGGTTAGGTCCCGCGCTGGCGGTGACAGCTTCAATATCATGATTGGTGATTTCGACAGTCATCACACCATCCGCAAAAAATTCTTGCAAATTGCCCTTCATCGCAAAGTCCACGATAATCGGACCCAATTGACCCGGACGACCACAATGCAAATGCAACATGGTAATATCGGCAACATTCACATTGGCAATGGCGAGATGTACATAGGCTTTGCTGAGGTCGTTGGTGAATTCAATCACGGCATGACCTTGTGAGGTGCGTTGGTCGCGGGGGACAGATGGCGCGGTAGAACGGAATTGTGGCGGAATAAATGCGGGGGTATCTTCTTCTTCGCCCCCTTCTTGATGTGGGCTAAGATAGGCTTCGTAAATAAATCCGATTTCACTACCGCCTGCGGGATTGAGGGTGATTGGGCTGGGTCGGTCAATTTCTGAGCCTGTCCCCATACTATGGTCTTGGGCAGATAATAACCCGCCAAAAATAACTAACACAGCACAAAAAGCGATGAGCAATGCGCGTTTTATCATGATGACTCCCTCCAAGAGTGTTTTTATGCGATGTGGAAAAGATAACCAGCGAGAGGGGATTTGTCAAAAAGTGTATGTGGGCGAGGTATTTTGCCTCGCCCGATTATATTTTATGGCGCGGTGCTGTTCAGTTGATTCAATTGCTCTTGTGCGGGGGTGAAATTGGGGTTGAATGCCAAAACTGCATTAAAATTATTGATGGCGCGGTCTCGTTCACCTAATGCGAGGCGTGCCAAGCCCGCATAATAAAAGGCTTCTTCGACAAAATCGTTACTGCCCTCACGCAGGGTATCTACCATGTTCAAGACATCTTGGTAGCGCCCAACGTGGTAATAGGCTTCAAATGGGGTGAATTGATACCATGTGGTGCGCCACGGCATCCCCCATTTAAGAGCTTCATCAAATGCAGTTGCCGCCTCTTCATACATTTCGAGTTCCGTGAGCATACTGCCCATATTGAACCACGCATACGCATCGGCGGAATTGGCAGTTGCTTCGGCTTTGGCGAGGTCGAAGGCATTGATATAATTTTCGCGCACATCCGCATCTTCACCGAGCAGGGCAAAGAGTTCTGGTTCTCTTGCGCTCTCATAAATCACGAAATACATATAATTAAAATGCTTCCAGTGTTCTTGGATGTGTGCATAACTATATGCCAAGCCTTCACCATCATAACTATCATTGGTGATAAATTGCTGAGTGGCATCATCGTATCCAATCACCAACAAGTAATGCCCCATCCATCCCTGATTTGCTCGTTCTGGGTCATAACCGGCTTCTATCATCACGATAAAATTATTGCTGATGAGGTACTTGAGCCGTTCTAATGTCCCACCATACCGATAGAGAGAATAAATGGGCAATTCTGGCACTTGGGTATCTACAAATTGCTCCAATTGCCATGGACTCACATTTTTATCTTCGCTATTCGGCTTGAGCCAATTGGCGGCGCGGGCTTGGTCGTTGGTATAACCAAAATAACTGAGCGCGGTGGTGACGGTGGCGGGTCCGCAATTATTCCACCATTGGGCATGATAGGTGAACCCTGTTTGCATATATGAATAGGGGGGTGGTGAGAGTGGCGTTGGTGGGGGTGGGGTGGTCTCTTGTGCAGACGCACCTGCTATCCCAAATAGCCATAGTAGGGTGATTAGGGCAATATATTTCATGGAATAAAATCCTCAATCTAACAATTCTGTGTCTGTTACTTATCTTGATGACTTCATTATAAACATAGCCCATGAATTTTCACCCCACGACTGCCTAACGATTGGTCTCTTTTTCCCACAGATAAAACAGGTAATCTTGTTCAATCGTGGTTGCGCCCAATTGATGCAACCCTGCCAACGTTTGGGCGCGGTGGTCGGTGCTATGATTTGCCACCTGTACCAGCGCATCGCGCACTGTGATAGCGGGTTTGTTTTCCCAAAATGGTGGTAATACCTTGCGATTAAGTTCTTCTGTGGTGAGGGTATGAAGATATTCCATGACGTGTTTTTCGGTTATATCCCACTGTTCGCGGATGATGTCCCGATTGAGGAGATGTTCTTCTTTAATAAATTCGACCACGCCCGTCTGTAAAAAGTGAAACCACCACGCCTCTACTGCGAGGGTATGTGCGACTTGCATGTGAATTGACCCAATCGAATACGAGAGTTCCCTAAAAAATTCTTCATCCGTCAATTCTGTGATGCACTCCCACACACGCATATTTGCCCAAAAATTATAGAGGTATAATTCGATGAAAAATTCCTTGTCCATGATAAGCTCCATCAAGAACGGACGTTCATCTAACTCTATCCTAAAATCGTAAATTCATCAATATCAAAAACGGTTTGTATTGCCTAACTTTGTATCATAAATAGCTACAACTGCACACGAAATTGGCAAATTTTATTACAATAGAATCAAATTTTGATACAAAGGAGTCTATAATGCCATCAGTTCATGGAAATGCGTTAGGGATTTTGATGTTTATGGTATGTGCATTACCTGCACTTGTCGGCGGATTATTTTTGCGCTTGCCCGACCCGATTGTGATGGGATTTGTGGGTA
>CALDGT010000764.1 GCA_937942935.1 uncultured Chloroflexota bacterium
GCACTCGTTACAGGGGGTGCATCTGGATTAGGAGAAGCTAGTGTGCGCCGTTTGACATCTTTGGGCGCAAATGTGGTGATTATTGACCGTGATGGCGATAGAGGCATGGCACTCGCCAAAGAATTGGGGAATGTTGCCCGCTTTGCTAAAGCCGATGTCACCAGCGAAAGTGATATTCAGGGCGCGATTGATTTGGCAAAATCCGATTTTGGCGCGGTGAATATCTTGGTCAATTGTGCGGGGGTGGGGATGGCAATGCGTACCACCAGCAAAAACGGACCCCACCCGTTAGAAGTATTTGAGACGGTCATCAAAATTAACCTCATCGGCACATTTAATTGCATCCGTTTAGCCGCAACAGCGATGGAATCCAACACCCCCAATGCAGGCGGGGAACGTGGCGTGATTGTGAATACGGCATCGGTGGCGGCGTATGATGGTCAAATTGGGCAAGCGGCTTATTCGGCATCGAAAGGCGGAATTGTGGGGATGACACTCCCCATCGCCCGTGATTTGGCGCGGACAGGCATCCGTGTGGTGACAATCGCACCCGGATTATTCAATACCCCATTATTGGCGGCATTGCCAGAAGAAGCGCGGTTATCGTTGGGGCAACAAGTCCCATTCCCTTCGCGCTTGGGTGAGCCGAGTGAGTATGCGTTGTTGGTATCATCCATCATCGAAAATCCCATGCTAAATGGCGAAGTTATCAGATTGGATGGCGCTATCAGAATGTCGCCCAAGTAAATTGATTGTGGAAACAGTGAAAAGACCCCATGTGCGGGGTCTTTTTGATTCATTTATGTTATGATACTTTCCAAAATAGTGAGGTCATTTATGAAAACTGCCATCCGCATTATCTTATTCGCTGTTGTCGCATTGTTGCTCATTTTTTTCATCGCGCCATTCATCATCCCTATCAATACATCGGGTATAGACCCCGCCACATTGGTCACAGACCCCGATGGTGCGTTCATCACCCTACAAGGTGTATCTGTCTATTATGAAGACAAAGGCGAAATAGACGCGCCTGTGATGTTATTCATTCACGGGTTATTCGGCTCTACCGAGACATGGCGCTACAATGTGGATGGATTCGTGGCTGAGGGGTATCGGGTGGTGACATTTGACCGTCCGGGTTTTGGGTTATCGGATAAATCCAATTCTTTCGATTATTCGGTCAAAAATCAGGTTGATTTAATTGATGAACTGATGACTCAGTTAGATATTTTAGATGCAGTCATTGTTGGGCATAGCGCAGGTGGGAATGTGGCGGTGCAATTCGCCCTAACCTATCCAGAACGGGTACGCTATTTGATTTTAGTAGATGCCGCCATCCTCGCAGGCGGACCGCCATCATTTGTTGGCAGTTTTTTGCGCTTCCCACCCATCTGGAATTGGGGACGAATTGGCTTGCAAGCCGTATTTACCCGCCAACGCTTAGAAGATACCCTCAAATCATTTTATGTAGACCCGTCATTCCTCACCGAAGCCGATTACGATGCGTATTGGCGAGCATTCCAGACCCCCAATTGGGATATTGGGTTATTGGGACTCACCCGTGATAGCGCGGGCAACACATTATCAGCCAATCTATTAGAAATGGTGTATCCAGAAACGCTTATCGTTTGGGGTGATAAGGATACGGTTACTCCTGTCGCAGATGCGGAACGCTTGGCAAGGCTCATCCCCTACGCAGAATTGGTTTATATCCCCAACACAGGACATCAACCCTTTGAGGAAGCACCGCAAGCCTTCAATGATGCAATTGTGGCTTATTTAGAAAATCGCGTTTTTTATGAGGTCGCGCCATGAATGATAAGACCCCTGTTACGGGGTCTTTTTTATGTGGTGATGATATTTTTCGCCACCCGAATGATTGCCTCTAGGCATATATCCACATCTTCACGGGTGGTCGCCCAACTCGATACACTAATCCGCATGGCAACCCGACCACGCCACACTGTTCGCCCTGCCCACAGTGTGCCATCGGCTTGGATTGCATCAATCACTCTTTGCGTGGTCGCATCATCACCAAATGCCACCACAACCTGATTTAGCACCACATCATTCAAGACACAATATCCTGCATCGCGCAATCCATCCGCAACACGTTTTGCACAATCGCAATTCCTCTCGACCAATTGCCCAGTCCCT
>CALDGT010000765.1 GCA_937942935.1 uncultured Chloroflexota bacterium
ATTTTTCATCGGTAATTGCTAATTTAATCGCATTCGCAGAGAATTCGTTATCCCCCACGCGCACCAAAAAAGATTTTTTATCTGCCCAAAATGTGCTGGCGGGGTATTCATGATAGGTAGCGCGCCCAGACATGCCATCCAACACCTGCACAAAGGCATGGTCTTTGGCGGGGTCTTGACCGCGAAAAATACCCGGTATGATGGCATAGCGGGTTTGTTCATCGGTGCTGACGAGCTTAAAATACCACCCCTCAAAATAGGGACGGCGGGTATGTGTCCCCTGAAAAATGTGGGGGTGCATGGTCTTATAAATATATTGGCGCATGGGGATTCATCCTCATTTGTCATCCTGTTAGGTGAATATCATAACAAATGAGGATGAGTATGCGCTAAAAGATGTGTAAATGATGCCTAATCATCATAATAAAATAGCGAGGGTAGCCATTCGATACTGGCGATGGGGCTATCTAGCACATCCGATAAATCATATTCTAGGGTGGTGAATGGGGTTTGTATGCGAATATGCCAATCATCTTGCAAAATGACGAGTTGGTCATTGAGTGCGTCATAGTCAAAATCACGCGCTTGAATGAGGGGATGTGGGGTATAAACCCGATGCGAAATATCACCGCCCGCCATAAAACACGATTCATCATGACACATCAACCGATAAAACCGATTATTATTCGCCCATACAATTTCTTCGGTCTGATAACCCACCAATTCATCGGGTAATGGGATGGTTGCAACTTCATAATTCGGCAAGAAATAAATAATTTGTGCTGGATTTTGATAGGGGAGCAAAATTCTATCGTTGGGTGAAAACGCCCCAAGTGGATGAGTTGAACCGTCTTCTAAACGGAATGAGAAACCCGTATCGCCATTGCCAATCATCAAAAACCGACCCATTGGTGAAAATCTGTGAATCATTTTATGATTTGTTTCGATAAGTAATTCGGGGCTAGAATTGGGTGTGAATACATCCCATAAATAAATGCCATCTGTATCGGCATAGGCAAGATACCGCCCACGCGGACTCCATGCCCCACTATGAGGATAAAATGTGTCTGTATCTAAGACGACACCGCGTTGCATAAGATAGCCCATATCAAAACTATAGCGATAAATTCCAATTGTTATAGGGTTATTCACAGGTTTTGCCCAAGTTGCGACAAACCCATTAAAAGTAGGAGAAAAAGCAAAACCTTGCCCCCCTTCTATTGTTTCGGTAATATAATAGGAAATCTCGATACTATTGGCTGTAATTTTGGCTTTATCTAAATGGTTACTTGCTTCACCTAAACAATTCACATTCCAACAATGGGTTGGTTTTTTTCTGAACCATAAAATTCGATTTTCATGTAATCCTAGCGTAGAAAAAAGGATGGGGGATGAATTATCTACAGGGATGATATATTCTGTCCCTGACTTCGTGATGAGAAATAAAGGTGCATGTAATGGATATGAATTGTTTTCCGTAGGAAGTGAAGTATCTTCTTTGGTGATATTTTGAATAACATTTACAAACTCATCATATTCAACACCGCGCGAAACACGTACACCAAAGCGTTCTTCAAGGACATAAATCCCGTAGTCTAAAAGAAAATAATCAGCATCCACATGATTCCGATTGGCTAATCCATAACTGCCATCGAAGTTTTTATCTAAAAATATGATAATCTCTCGACCTTTGGGGAAACCGCTAATACCTGTAAAACATCCACCTCCACTATAGCGCAATCGGATATATGATATAAACTCAGGGCTTACCGCACTGATGAGGATAAATTCGTTTCCTTCACCTTTGATATACTCGCTAACTTGCATCACCCCATTTTGATAGGAGTCATCTGTTTCGATGATACGACCCCGCACGATGACATCTGCATAACTGACCAATTCATTGATAGATGATGACCTGCCACCGCTACACGCCAAAACATCCTGCGTGGATGCAACCCCAAACAGTAACACACTTAATATGCCGATGGTGAATAATCTGATAATCCGAGTCATGATAAATCCCTTAATTCTCATAGTAGAATAATGAGGGTAGCCATTCAATGCTGGCGATGGGGCTATCCAGATAGGATGATAGGTCATAATTGTTTTGGAATGTATCTAAAAATTGATTTCCAAACTCAATTCGGATTTGATATTCTTCCAGAATAATCGCTAATAAGTGGTTTTGTATATCGAAACCGTAACCTTGAGTTTGTTTAGCCTCATTACTCCGAGTATTTTGTTGGATAATTGAACAAGATTGCCGTACATTCTTATCCTCACAGGCAAGGCTTATCCATATATTTTCAGAAATCCATCCTATTTTTTGAAACGGTGGATATATTTCACTCATATCCTCTAAACGTTGTGGGATAAACTGAAGGATCTCGTTGTTGTAACTTAATAAATAGTTTTCGGTCGGTGAAAATATGCCTATTGAATATGTATCGCCACTAATTAAATCAATAGATACCCCATTTTCTTTATCTCCTATCACCAAAAAACGCCCTAGTGGCGAAAATCCTTGTATCGTTTTGATGTTAGTTTCATAAATTACGTAAGGCTCTTCCCCTTCTGTGAAAATATCCCATAACATGATGCCTCTATCATCAGAGAATACTAAAAATTGCCCATCAGGAGACCAAGCCGCACTATTCGCAATAATTGTATCACTATATAGAGGTGTTGCATTTATAGATGTGATGATATTGTCTTCCAATGTTGAGTGCATCCTAAAAATTTGTATTTGATTTTCTCGCCATATTGCGATAAAAGGCGGATTGGGAGATAAGCTAAAGGCATTGGCTGAAATGGTTTGTTGATTATAAAACCCCTGCCCAAAGGTTATTTCGCCATCATTTATTTCAATAGTATCTGCTGACGAAATGGCAATACAATAAGATTGCCAACATGCCGATTGTTCAATAGAAATA
>CALDGT010000766.1 GCA_937942935.1 uncultured Chloroflexota bacterium
ATTACCTAATCTACTTGATTGAATAGATTATTGCACACTCAGAATTTAGCGTAAACTGTTCATCGTTTTGCCAATTTATAGACCAGCATTCCCCACAATGTATAGGTGGCATAAAATCCGAAGGAATAGGTAGACCACCACGGCAAGCGTGTTTCGCCCAAATCAATGATGAGGGGCAAATACATCGAAAGCACCGCCACCGCCAGCACCAACACCCATTTTTCGCGTCCCTTGCTATACCGAAATGCCATCCAAAACGCCAATAAATAAGAGGGCATCCCTGTAATCCACAAGGTATACCCGACCAAAAGCGCCATCATCATCACCGCACTATATCCCAAGTCAAAATTGCGGTCAGAATCTTCTTTTTTGCGCCATAGCACCGCACCATACGTCGCGCCAAGTGTGATGATGACCAAACTATAACGGGTGATGAGGAAGAGTGTGTTGTCTATCACCAACGGCATAAGGCGTTTGTGTTCGACAAATAATTTGGATGTGAAGCCTGCGATAGATGAATTTTGGAACATGCCTTCGGGTTGCCCGCGTGTGAAAAGGGTCAACATGACAGTGAATGATTCTATCATTATATCTAGCCCAGATATGACAACCTGAAACACGCCTAATCCAATCCCTGCGATAGCAACCCCTCTAATAACCCGCCAATCACGGCGCAGAATGAAATAAATGACCATGAAGGCAGGAAAAACTTTTATCCAGCACGCCAAAGCCAACCACATCCCCGCACGAACATGCTTGCCTTCACGGTAATCGCGCCATGTGAGCATGAATAAAAAGGTGAGCATGATGGTGATTTGCCCAATATACAGTGTATGTGTAATTGGGATGAACAACACAGGAAATGCCCATAACCAAATATGATATTTGGGCAGGGTGTATCGGCGCATGATTTGGACGATGCCAATGGTACAAGCGATATTGAGCATGTACCACAATGCTCCTGTGTTGGGTTCGCCAATCGTGCCGATGAATGGTGCGAGGAGTTGTGCTAATAGTGGCGGATACAAATACAGATGACGTTCATCAAATTGTGGGCGATATGGCGAAACGCCATCTACAAGGGCTTGAGCGCCTTTAGAATAGGCATAAAAATCATACCGACCATGTGTTGGCGATGTGTAATTATAACTCCCATCGGGTTCGGTATTGCTGTGCATAAATACCACCCAGTTGAGGATAATCATCCCAACCCAACCCAAGATGACCAATCCCCACCAGATTCGGCGTATGCCTTTACGATTCCATTTCATCGTCTGCCTCTTGACCATTATTGAGATTATTCAACAAATCTTCTTCATCTTTTTTCAATTGGACAGCCCGCATAATTTGTGTGCGCGATAAAATCACGGATGAATCTTTTTCTTGACGCAATTCATCGGGGATGGGGATATTACGCTTCTCTAAGAAGTCCTCAATGGCATCGCTGATGGTGCGCGATGGTGAATAATCGCCCATTTGCTCGCGCAAATCGCGCAAGTGGTCAACCAACCACAAATATAAATCGGCTTCTGTACGCCCGCCTAAGATGTCGGTCATCTCATATTTACGAATGAGGGTGATAGCAGGGCGGTAGGCGTTGTCATACCAATGCGCCGCCGCGCTTGGCAAATCAATTTCTTGATTACGCTCATGAGACAGGAGTGCTTGATATAAAAAGATATGACCGAGTAAATCACTATACCGAGACCGCTCACTCAATTGCATTGGTTGATGATGATGACGGGTCTTTATTAAGCCAGTTTCTTCTAAGAAGGCGGCATACGCGGCGGCATCTTCAATTTCTGATGGCGACATATCGGGGCGCAAATCAATCGATGTGGGTAATTCGGTCACATGGGCTTGAATGGTTTTTGCGCCTATCTGACGTGCTACCGATACGCGATGATTGCCATCACGCACAAAATACAGGTCATTCACTTTATAAACCTCAATCGGGGGTAGCCCTACCAGACTATTGGCTTGGGCATAAACCCGACTCCATCGTTCTTGTAAGCCAGCATTTTTGGGCAGAAAGTCGCGGGTAAATTCGCGGTAGCGCCCAACACTGCCCACAATTTGGTCTACAGGAATATCTTGCAATCCCTTATAACTTTCTTCGCGCAATCTTAACCGACTGCGAATATCATCAAAGCTCAATAACTCCATTGGCTTACCGCGAATGAAGTTAATCATTTCTTTCCAGAAGGCACGCGCACGGGCGCTATTAAAACGACTTTTGCCTTCTATCATGTTCATCTTAAAGCTATGGTCATCGGACATGGCGTATTGCCTTTCCATAGGAGTTATTTGGTTGGTGTGAGATGGTGATATATCACACCAAAGCATATCCATTCATTTGAATTATAGCGGAAATCAGTTTAACATTTGTGTGCAAATATTGATGAACTTGCAAAACTCGACATTGGAGAGATAGTACATGAGTTATATTTTAGTCACAAATGATGATGGTGTACATGCACCGGGCATTTTGGCATTGGCACAAGCCATGCGAAAATTCGGTGATGTCGGTGTGGTCGCGCCAACCTTTAATCAGAGCGCAAGCGGACATAAAAAGACCCTGTTCACCAACATCCCTTATGAAAAGACAAAATTAGCAGATGGCACAGATGCCCTTTCTATCACAGGTTCACCCGCCGATTGCATTGCCTTATCTGCTTTGGGCGCGATGCCGTGGCCCCCGCGTTTGATAGTCTCTGGCATTAATCGTGGTCCGAATATGGGCCAGGACATCACGTATAGCGGGACAGTCACCGCCGCCTTAGAAGGGGCGTTGCATGGTGTTCGGGCGATTGCCTTTTCGTTGGATAATCATAATGCCAACGCTGTAGAAGACTATGAACTCGCCGCACAAGTAGCGCAACAAGTGGTCGAATGGATTTTTCGGCGCGATTTTCCGTTGCATACCATCTTGAATGTGAATATCCCATCAGGAAAAACCGCTAAGGGGATTCGTATTACTCGTCAAGGGATTCGGGAGTATTTAGATGCCCTCGAAGACGATGGCAAGGTGTATCGGATTGTCGGCGACCCGCCTGCTGGACGTTTAGATG
>CALDGT010000767.1 GCA_937942935.1 uncultured Chloroflexota bacterium
ATTCGTGCAAATCCCCAACCGGGACAAGGTGCGATGGGCATTGGTATTTTATCAGATTACACCACACCCGATGAATCGTTTGCTTATATTCAATCGCCAGAACTCGATTATATTCCATCAGCCATCATCCCTTCAATTGAGTATGGCGTGATGCAAACACTCGATATTTTTGCGCGTATCGCAGAGTTCCCCGCACGTTTGCTTGGCGGGCAATTATCGGGTGATGAAAGCCGTGTGATTAGCGCATGGGGTGTTGGGCAAATGGGGGGGGTGATTTTGCAAGATAGCATCATTCAAAATCGGATTGGCGACTTTTTGCAATTTATTGCGCTCATCAGTATTGCACTTGGATTCACTAATTTGTTGCCCATTCCAGCCTTAGATGGAGGGCGAATTGTCTTTGCTGTGATTGAACTCATTCGTGGCAAGCCGATTTCGCCAGAACGTGAAGGGTATGTTCACATGATAGGATTTATTTTATTGTTATCGTTGGGTGTATTGCTCATCATCAATGATGTGTTAAATCCCGTTAGCGAGTTGCTCCGTTAATGATAGAGAGGGATATGATGGATAGTTTTGACGATGATTTTTTTGATGATTATGATATGTTGGATGAGCTAGATGAACTCGATTTAGAGGATGATTATCATCTGGAATTGCCACTAGAAGAACTTGACCCAGATGATGATTATCAGCATTTGGGTGATAAACCAACGCTCGATGAGGTGAAAGCATTGCTTAGTTTGGGCGAAAATTTGAGATTGGCACAATACCCTATATTGGTAGCAGGATTATCTGATTTGGGTGTACAAGAGGCGCAAAGTTTACTATCAGCTTGGCGCAAGTTGGATGTTACAAAACGGCGCGATATTAATGAGCGATTGGTCGAAAAAATTGAACATGACTATATGCTTGACTATCGGTCTTGGGCGATGATGACCATTCAAGATGATGACCCAGAAGTCCGTGCCATGGGGGTCGAATTATTGTGGGATGATGAATCTATAGATACCTTGCATACGCTGATGGAACTCATCCGCAAAGAAAAAGCAATTGAAGTTCGGGTGGTCGCTTTTCAGGTACTTGGGCGATTTATCTTATTGGGTGAATATGAACAATTCGATTCGGATGATATTCAGATTGCCCAACAACTGGCTTATACCACATGGAATAATCATCAAGAACCTATCGAAATTCGCAGACGCGCTTTAGAAGCCTTTGCCAATTGTACAGACGACCGTTTGCCAGCCATGATTGCTGAAGCCTATAAAAGCCATCTCCCAGAAGTGCAAGCCAGTGCATTGTTTGCGATGGGGCGCTCGTATGACAACCAATGGAATGAGATTGTCCTTAAAGAATTGGATAATGAAAACCCTCAAATCAGGTATGAGGCAACACGGGCGGCGGGTGAACTCGAAATCAAAAAAGCCGTGCAACAATTAGGCAGGCTGGCGCGTGATGATTCTGACCGCGAGATTATGCTTATAGCGATTTGGTCATTAGGCGAAATTGGTGGCGACTTGCCCACCAAAATATTGACCCGTTTGGCGGATATGGCAGAAGAATCGGATGATGACGACCTGATTGATGCGATTGATGAAGCCATTCAAACCGCATCATTGAGTGATATTGAGATTTAGCCACAAAAATAAGGGCGCAACTCGTGCGCCCTTAGATTATTATTTTATCAAATGAAATAATTTTAGCTGGTTTTGAACATAGATTGCATTTTCATGGCGAGGCTCATATCACCAGTGATTTTGATTTTGCCTGTCATGAAGGCTTGCATAGCATTCATTTTACCAGTGGCAACATTGTAATAATCTTCTGTGGTGGATTTGAGGGTCATTTTGGGGTTTTCTGCCATGCCTTCAGAGGCGCTTACAGTCCCATTTTCAACGACCAAATAAAATTGCCCAGCATTATCACCGCTAAGGTCAAATTGAATAACAGCATTAACCCCTTCGGCTTTTTCTGGGACGAAGCCCGCAACCATCATGGTATGGATTTCAGAAACTGTTGGCATTTTTAACTCCTCGTGAATAATTAAATTTGAATTCGATTATAACCATCTTTTTTATACCCGTCAAATAGTATGCAAAAAAATCATAACTACACAACGGTTTATCATTATTTTTTAAGGATGTAAATTTTTTGATAAACTATGGGCAGTTCAAGCATAAAATGATGGGCAATTGTGTTTCTTTTTTTATCCCGTTGGGATAACCTGAACTTTGGCTTTTTTTGTAAAAAAGGATGTTTCTGGTATGAATTATTTATC
>CALDGT010000768.1 GCA_937942935.1 uncultured Chloroflexota bacterium
TTAATGACCCCTCATTATCTTTAATGATACTAAAAATAGCACAAATTGTCAAACATTTGTTATGATAAAATATCCCGAAGCATTGCCAATAATCCTTCGGGATAGTGTGATGAAACAGATTCAGATGGTAGGGTGAATGGGTTATAAAAGCTCTTTGATGCTCTCTGCCAAGACCAAGTTAATGCCTTTTACCTTCATTAAGTCTTCTACTGGTGCAGATTTGATGGCATCAATTGAATTGCCAAAGGCTTTGAGCAAGGCTTTGCGCTTTTTTGGACCGATACCCGGAATTTGCTCTAATCGGCTTGCCATTCCCAATTTTCCGCGCCGTTGCCGATGGCTGGTGATGGCAAACCGATGGGCTTCATCCCGAATCCGTTGCACCAAATAGAGGGCAGGGCTATTGCGTGCCAAAATGACAGGGACGGGATTATTTGGCAAGTAAATTTCTTCAAATTGCTTGGCAAGCGAGGCGACTGGCACGCGCTCGGTGAGTTCAAATTGCGCCAAAACTTCTACTGCCACGCCTAATTGACCTTTTCCACCGTCAATGAGGAGTAAATCGGGCAATAAACGCCATGTTTCGTCGCGGTCATCTTGACCCGGTTGGATGGTGGTCGGGTTTTGGAGCGAATCGGCATACCGTTGGAAACGGCGGGTGAGCGCCTCGCGCATAGATTGATAATCATCACTGCCTTTATGTTTTACAGTGCGAATATTAAAACGGCGATACTCACTCTTTTTCGCCACGCCCCGCACAAACATCACCCGACTAGCGACAATGGCTGTGCCTTGTGTGGTGCTGATGTCGTAACATTCAATCCGATTGGGGATACGAGGCAAATTCAGTGCCAATTGCAATGCGCCTAATGATTCTTCTTGCTTGACGGTATCGGCTTCGTATTGTGCCTTCATCATGCGGATGGCTTCGGTCGCATTTTCGTGTGCCATCTTGATAAGGTTACGCTTATCGCCACGTTGTGGAACCGTGATTTGCACTTTGCTACTGTTGCGTTTATCCGATAGCCATCGCTCGATAATTTTGGCTTCTTCGACTTCGTTGGGCAAAATAATTTCGTTGGGGACTTCATCCATCTCGGTATAAAACTGGGTCAGGAATTGGCTGAGGATATTTTCATCGGTTTCATCTTCGGAATTATCCAATTTGCGGGCGTCACTGCCGATGAGTTTGCCATTGCGGATGAATAAAATTTGCACTACCGCTTCATTATTATCGCGTGCAATCGCAATCACATCTTGGTCGGTCATCGCGGGACTAACTGCTTTATGTTGGAGTGTGATAAATTCAATCGCTTTCAATTGGTCGCGTAATGCGGCGGCGCGTTCAAATTTGAGTTCTTCAGAAGCGAGCATCATCGCTTCTGAGAGGCGCTTCACCACCCCTTCTGATTTGCCACTCAATACATCCATAAAATCTTGAATCATTGCCCGATATTCTTCACGGTTTACCCGCCCAATACACGGGGCATTGCATAACCCAATATCCGCAAACAAGCACGCCCGTTCATCTTTACCGGTGATTTCGCGGTCACAGGTTAAATAGGGGAATGCTTTACGTAAGGTGCGGAGGGTCTCTTGGACTGCCCACATCGCCGAATAAGGTCCAAAATAACGGCTTCCATCTTTATTCACACGGCGCGTTGTCTCTACTTTGGGATAATCTTCTTGCCATGTGATGCGAATATACGGATAACGTTTATCATCTTTGAGCATGATATTAAAACGTGGCTTGTGTTGTTTGATGAGCGATTCTTCGGTGATGAGCGCCTGAACTTCGCTTTCGGTGAGGATATACTCTATATCTGCCACCAAACTTCGCATTTTGAGTGTTTTGGGGTCATTTTCTGGGGCGCTGGTGAAATAACTCCGCACACGGTGGCGTAATTTTTTCGCTTTTCCAATATAAATAATTTTGCCCTCTTTGTCTTTCATGATGTAGCAACCGGGCTTCATGGGCAAATTTTTGAGGATTGTTTGAATATGAGGAGATGGGGTAAATGCCATAAAATTTTTCTCATCTGTTTGCACAAAATCACAACCCCTATTATACTGCAAAATAAAATAATTGTTCTAAGGAGTTTATCATCATGATTAAAATTTTTTT
>CALDGT010000769.1 GCA_937942935.1 uncultured Chloroflexota bacterium
GTGAATATCTTTTAATCTGCCACCCGAAAAAGTTACGGGGATTCCATGCCGATGCGCTACGGCTTGCGCCTCTAAAAATCCATCTACAAAAAGAATTGCTTCATCCACCGCCAACGATGTATCGGTTTTGCCACCCATATAAACCGGTTCTAGGTGAATTTCATCGGGCATGAGGTGAGTGCAAATATACGCCACACTATCCGATTGTTGGTGGATGGTATCGCGGGTGATGGTCAAACGGACATGAAAGGGGTGGCTCATCTCGCGCAAAATGTGTGCGGTGCGTTCTAATGATGCCGATGAAGCGCCCCCGCCGAATAATGGGCGTTGCCGATTGTGAATATCGGGTGTGCCATCGCACGATAACCCGATTAAATCGAATCGTGAGGCTAACCAACGGGCTTTATCGTCGCTCATTACGCCGTTGGTGGCGATATAACGGAACATCCGCAAGCCATGCCGTTGAGCAATGGTCTTGAGGATGTTGAGTGCCTCGTCCACCTGATTTGTGAATAAACTCGGCTCGCCACCCCCATGAAATACCACCGTGAACGGCAAATTTTTGCGCTGGCAATTTTGCGCCACCAATTCCCCTGCCGATTCAATCGCTTGTGGGTCGAGTTTTGGCGCAGATTGGTGTAGAGGGTCGGTATAACAATAAGCACATGCCAAATTGCATTGATTATGCAAATACAATGTCAGACATTCTGGTGCAAATTTGCCCGTTGCCTGTTGTTGATGTTGAATAATGGCTTGCTGGGCATGGTTACGGAGTGTTTTTGCCCACACCCCACCCAAATCATGATTGAGGATGGCACGACTGAATGATTCGGCTTGGTCGGGCGGGGTGATAACCACACACGCGGGTGCATAAAATAGATGATACTGTGCGGTTTTTGCCTCAAAAATAGGCAAATCGGATAGGGGCAGGGGGGTGAGCGATAATGTCATGATGGCATCTCCAAATCGGCATCCAACGGATTTTGTGGCACGATAACCAATGCTTTTGCGAGTAATAAAAATAGGTCACAGACGAAATGAAACGCATCTTCCGCTTCCCAATTGTGTTCGGTTGCGACTATTTGGGCAATTTCGTCGATAGACTGCTTGCCATTAAACCGATTGAACACCGCCAAAAATTCGGGCGTGGTCGGAAAATGCGGGGTGATGGGCGAATTTGGCGGGTCACGGAATTGACTGCACACCTGTTTATTCATCACGCGGATTTGGCAGGCGGGGTTAATCATCGGGCGGATGAGCGCCAATTTTTCGGGCGGAAGTTTATCGAGTTCATCCAATGAATAGGCGAGTTTGCCTTTGGTCGCGCCGATATTGACGATGAGTTCTTGAATCAACATCGGGAAAAATTGTCGTCTGGAAAGTGGTGCGGTCATGATAAGCCTCCGTTAATTTGGATACCAATAATGTGTGCCACTAGAACGATGCCCGACACATGGGCAGTTGCCTCCTGACACACAATTGCAAATACACGTAGACCCTGCTGGAATCGGTGAGCCACATGGTAGTGTAATTACACTAGCACCCACATCGTTTGGCGAATATTGTACTCCCTCAAAATCGGGTTCACTTGCGGCAATATCTATCAAGTCTCTGATGTAAGAGCCATCGGGGAAAGACCATAATTTGATGATATTATCACTACTTCCAGAAATAAGATGTGTCCCATCGGGACTGATGGCGAGTGAGTTAATACCATCTGTATGCCCTTTTAATTCCTTAATCAGTTGACCATCAGGTAACGACCACAGTTTGATAGTTTTATCGTTACTGCTTGACCCCAGCCATAATCCATCAAGGCTAATGGCGAGTGAGTTAATCTTATCTATATGTCCCTCTAATGTTTTGATGAGTTGCCCATCGGGTAATGACCACAATTTAATAGTGGTATCGCTACTTCCAGAAATAAGGAGTGTTCCATCGGGACTGATGACGACCGAATGGATACCATTTGTATGTCCCTCTAATGTTTTGATGAGTTGCCCATCGGGTAATGACCAAAGTTTGA
>CALDGT010000770.1 GCA_937942935.1 uncultured Chloroflexota bacterium
TATATTGACGGTGGGGAAGGGGAGTTGGGGATTGTTCAGTTGTTAACAATGGGTGACCCGCGCCAAGCCGATACAATATATAATCGGTATATGGAAAAGTTTGGGCGTTTGGAACAAGAATTTGTCCCCGAAATTGGGGAGAGCGAAGAACGTATAAAACTGATTAAACTAAAAATTCAAATTGATGTGGAACTCAAGCAACTGGATGCAGTAGAAAAAGAAGCGAATGCCATCTATGAAGAGGCGGAATCTGCCGATGAGCGCGATAAGCTGATTGGTTTGTGGAATCGGCATCAGGCGAACCTCAAAAATTATCCGTTGGCAAAAAATAGCTCGCTGGTGGTGCGCGATACTGAGTCACTCTTACAAAAACGCACATTGATGTATTTATATAGTGTTGCCGACCAAATAGATGTCGCCATTCAAAATGTAGATTTGGCAACTGCCCGCAAACTTATCGCTGATAACCGCACCCTGTTGGGGTTGCCTGCGGTCAAAGATGAAGGTATTGTGAGTCGCATTCAGGATTATGCCACTGAAATCGCAGATACAGATGACATCATCAAGCAAATTCGTACCAAACTAGATGATTTATCACGGCGGGCAATTACTGATAACACCAGCAACCTGATGCAAGAGTTAAATGCACTACGCCGTGATTTTAGTGTGAATTTGCTCGAAAAAGAAAAAGACTTTGCAGATATTGAAGCACTCATCATCTCGCGCGATAATGCTAAAGCCGATATTGATCGCCTTAAAGGATATTTGCACCTCGAAATTCCCGATATGACATTGGTGAAATCTCAAGCTGACCATGCTATAAAAATGGCAAAAACCAATCCCTTGTATGCGCCAATTGCGGGTGAATTGAATGCGTTTATCGAGTTTCGGCAGGCGCTCGATTTAGCCCTCGATGAGCGTGTTGCCACACTCACTAAACTAGCTCAGTCGGGGCGGATTAACGACCCTATTGTTAGGCAAAGCCTCGATGATGCGCTCACTGATGCACGTGATAAGCAACAACGCACACAATCGAATGATACCCTGCTAAAAGAGGCAAAAGCCGCCCTTGAAGGCAAACAATTTGACCTTGTATGGGAAAAATTAGATGGTATTCATGATTTTAATGATACACAAGAATCAACAGATTGGAACAAGATATTCACCGAGGCGGCTAAAAAATGCCCGCTAGATGGTGTATTTGACCTTAACATCTTAAATCAATTAGGTGACTTTCAACGGACACAATTGCAAGAAGCCCTGCCCATTCGGTATCAGTTATTATGCGATATTCAAGCCATTCGTACCCTAGAAGATAGCGAAGCGCAAACTGTGCGTTATAAAGAAATTGCGAAGCGCCTGAGTGGAGAAGATGCGAAGGTCGTTTTGGGATTAGAGGGCGAAGTACGTAAAATCCATTTTGAGGCAGAATCGAATGAATTGCTCAATACACGCCCCAATGGAGATGATAGCAAATTTGGGAAATGGTTAGAGGATTTGCGTGAATCTGCCAAACGTGGGATTGAATTGGCAGATAAATTACGCGATTTGCCTCAATTGGCGCTCGATTATTATCTGACTAGCCTCAGACTAGATTTGTTGTTCATCCAAAATGCCAAACCAACTGCCCGACCATCTAGCTTTACGCGGATTCAAGAAACAGCGACTAAGGTGCATTTCATCATAGAAAATGATAAAGATAAACTCACCAATCCGCCCAGTTATAATGAAA
>CALDGT010000771.1 GCA_937942935.1 uncultured Chloroflexota bacterium
TAGACCCCGTCATCAAGGCGGCGGCAGATTTGGTCGTACAAGACAAACAAGAAGCGGCGGCGGTAGCCAAAAAATGAATCGTGTTTTGAATACAACTCAAAAACGCATGATTGGGGCGGTGGTAGCTATCACCGCCTTTATCGTGGTTATCATAGGATTATGGTTGCAATTTCGGATTGTGCCAGATGCTGAAGGTTTTTTACCCCCCACATCCACCTCTCATCCAACTTCGGGTGAAGTTACGGTATCTGCGCCTCATGCAGGCGATACCTTGTATGCAGAACTTATTTATATGACAGGTGAGATTCAAAATGCTCCCCAAACCATCATCGCACAAATTCGTGATGTAGATGATGCTCTATTGGTAACTGCACCTATCATGACACAATTTGGCAAATGGACAATCGAAATGCTCCGTCCTGCATATATTGGAGAGGCGACAATCCAATTAGTATCGGCTGTAGACCCATCTGTGATTCATACGACAATTCCTGTGTTTTTGGGAGATATTAAAAATCGCCCAAGTGGGACATTTGGTAGCCTTATTACCCCGCCTGATGGCGACCAAGCAGGTGGCGATACCATTTTGGTGCAAGGGCGTGCTTCTGGTGTGGCGGATAATAAAATTCAATTGGTCTTAGAAAATGGCGATGGTGTGACCATTTTGCATGAAGTGATTATCCCTAATCCGTATGGTGTTGATGATGTCTTGTGGCAAACCGATTTGCCAATCGCTGGTGTGAGTGGGTCTGCGACCCTCACAGTTTATTTTACTTCTCCAGACGCTCCCGACCCTATCTTGAGCCGAGTGACGTTGGTCATCACACAAGTAGCGGGGTAGGGGATTCATCTATGTCCAAACATCGTTTTATTGCCATTGCGGGAAATATTGGCGCGGGAAAATCTACCCTCACCAAAATGCTTTCTGCCCATTTTAAGTGGCAACCATTTTATGAGGCAAATGCAGATAATCCGTACCTGCCCGATTTTTATGGAGACATGGAACGTTGGAGTTTTCATTCGCAGGTGTTCTTTTTGAGCAAACGACTCGAACATCATCGCCAATTGGTAGATTATGGTGGCAATGTGGTTCAAGACCGTACTGTGTATGAAGATGCAGAAATATTTGCCCAAAATTTATATTTGCAAGGCAAAATGCCAGAGCGTGATTATCGCACCTATCGACGGTTATATGAATCTATTAGTGCTTTTTTACCACCGCCAGATGTGATTGTCTATTTGCAAGCGAGTGTCGAAACATTGATGGCACTTATCAAAGGGCGTGGGCGTGATTATGAAAAGAATATCGCCCGTGATTATATTGATGGTCTCAATTTGTTGTATGAGGCATGGATTGACCGTTGGACAATTTGCCCTGTTTTGCGTGTCAAAATGGATATTATGGACTTTGTGAACAATCCAAAAGATTTTCGGTCAATTGTGACCGATATTAATGCCATTTTAGGCTAACTATCGCTAACTTTTTGGGTGTACATTATAATGAGGAAAGTTTTAATCATTTGTTGTATACACAGTTGTGTGTTTGTTGTTTGTGTTGTTTTTTAGAAAGGTTAGCGCAATTTTGCGCGAGGAAAGCATGGTGCTTGAAGCAGTTCCACAACCCGCAATTCAACCCAATGCCACGAATGGCAAAATCGTTAATGATTTTGCGTTCATGGTCGCCACAAAAAATGGTTCTGGTAGCCAAACCTCAAATAATGTTTTAGTAAAATCCCTTTTTAATATGGGCATTCCGGTTAATGGTAAAAATCTTTTTCCATCCAATATTAAAGGGCTACCAACATGGTATACCATCCGTGTTAGCAAAGATGGATACACAGGCAGACGTGCCACTACCGAAATCGCTGTTGTTTATAACCAAGATTCGGCGGCAGAAGATATTGCCAATTTGCCTGTAGGCGGTGTTTGTATTATCCCCGCCGATTGGAAATGGGGGCATAGCCGTGAGGACATCATTTGGTATGAAGTTCCTGTCAAAGAAATTATGAAAAAAATTGATGTGAGCAGTGACCTCTCTAAACGGGTCGAGAATATGACCTATGTTGGCGTGGTGGCTCAGTTGTTTAACATCCCGCTAGATGAAATTTGGAAGGCACTCCTCGAAAATTTCAATGGCAAAGAAAAACCCGCCAAATTAAACTTTGAAGCAGTCAAATTGGCGTATGAATTTGCCCAACAAAATCTTGTCAAGCAAGATAATTTCTGGTTTGAATATGATAACCAGACAACGGGCAAAATCATGATTACGGGCAACGAAGCAGGAGCGCTTGGGTCAATTTTTGGTGGTGTGAATGTGGTCGCTTGGTACCCAATTACACCATCCACCAGCCTTGTAGATGGTATTTTTGATTACCAACACCTCCGCAAAGACCCAGAAACTGGCAAAATGACGATGGTTATTGTCCAAGCAGAAGACGAATTGTCGGCAATTGGGATGTTGGTTGGGGCAGGTTTCTCTGGCGCACGCGCCATGACCGCCACCAGTGGACCGGGCATTAGCCTGATGGCAGAATTTACAGGCTTGGCATATTATGCCGAAATCCCGTGTGTGATTTGGGATGTGACCCGCATGGGACCCAGCACAGGCTTGCCTACCCGTACCAGTCAAGGAGATATTCTCTTTACCCATGTTTTGGGTCATGGTGATACCCGCCAAATTTGTTTGTTGCCTGCTAATCCAGAAGAAGCCTTTGAATTTGGTTGGCGTGCTTTCGATATTGCAGATATGGGGCAATTACCCGTGTTTGTCATGAGCGACCTCGACTTAGGGATGAATAACTGGATGTCTGAACCCTTCAAATATCCTGATGAACCTATTCAACGGGGTAAGGTTTTGGATGCTGAACAATTGGCAGAGTTCATTAAAGAACATGGCAAATGGGGACGGTATCTGGATGTAGATGGTGATGGTATTACCTATCGCACATTGCCCGGCACAGACCACCCACAATCGGCATATTTTGCACGCGGGACGGGACATAATGAGATGGCGGGCTACAGTGAACGTAGCGATGACTGGCTCAAAAATATGGCGCGTTTGCACAAAAAATTGCAAACAGTACGCGGATTTTTACCTGCTCCTATCAAAGATTATGACGCATCTAAAAAAGTGGCGATTATCTCCTTTGGGACAAACGAACCCGCCATCCAAGAAGCGCGTGATATGCTCAAGAAGCAAGGGATAGAGACCAATTATTTGCGTGTGCGTGCCTTGCCACTTTGCCAAGACGTGACTGATTTCATCAATTCGCATGACCGCATTTATATCCCAGAAAACAATTATGATGGTCAACTGTACCAAATTATTTGCCTAGACCATCCACAAGATTTAACCCACCTCAAGTCGTTGCCATTGGGCGATGGCTTGCCGATGACCGCACAATGGCTGTTTGATAAGATTATGGCAGTGGAGAAGAAATAACATCATGGGCAAGAGTAAAGTCAATTCATTAGGATTATCGCGTGAAGAATATAAGGGCAGACCAAGCACCCTCTGTCCCGGTTGTGGTCATGATTCAATTTCTAACCAAATTATCAGCACTACGTATGAGATGGGGATTGAACAGCATAAAATCCTCAAAATGAGTGGTATTGGTTGTTCTAGCAAGACCCCCGCTTATTTCTTGGGACGTTCACATGGGTTTAATGCCCTTCATGGGCGGATGCCATCGGTTGTGACAGGCGCACTCATGGGCAACCCTTCTATGAAATGTATCGCTGTCAGTGGTGATGGTGATTCTGGTAGCATCGGCATGGGGCAATTCAAACATGCTATTCGCCGTAATATCCCGTTTGTGTATATTATCGAAAATAATGGCGTGTATGGACTCACCAAAGGTCAATTTTCGGCGACATCTGATGAGGGTCAAGAACTAAAATATTATGGGCGCAATGAGTTGCCCGCCATTGACCTCGCATTAGAAGCCATCATCGCAGGCGCGACATTTGTGGCGCGGAGTTTCTCTGGCGATTCAAAACAAGTTCAATCGCTTTTGCAAGCGGCATTACGTCATCAGGGAACTGCTGTTATTGATATTATTAGCCCGTGTGTTTCTTTTAACAATGACCCCAAATCGAATAAAAGCTACGATTATGGTAAAGCGCATCAAATTTCATTGCACGATATTCAAGTTGTCGCTCAGGGGTATGTTGAAGGAAAAGACGAAATTGTGGTTGCACCAGAAGCCTTCGCCGATGGTAGCATTGTCAATGTCGAAATGCACGATGGCACAACCCTGCGCCTAAAACACCTAGACCGCAATCATGACCCACGTAATCGGTCTATGGCGATTAGTGTATTAGAACAATCGCAACGTGAACAACTCTTTATCACAGGGTTGATTTATTACGAAGAACCCCGCCCAACATTGGCGCAATTAGGTGATGTGTATGATGGTGCATTGGGGACATTACCTGAACATCGGGTACGCCCTAGCCAACAAACACTCAATGATGTGATGGCAAAGTTCAAATAAGCGATTAAAAGCGATGAGAATTTTTGAGGGCGTGCATAGTTACGCCCTTATTTTTTCAATAAGGTGTAATATCGCATCAAAATGCAATCAATTTAGATGAATATACCAATGGCTGAAGGGTCGTTTTGATGACCACTTTCAGATTTTCCTGAGTATCTGATTTTGGTTTGGCATTCGAGTACGATGCGGGGATGAGCGTATTTGTGCCAATGCGTCTCATCATTCGTTGATAGATGTTTTTAATCAGCAATTCCTGATTTTGTTTGTTGACCTCATCTTCTGTGAGGATGGCTGTTTTGGCATCTACTGTCCGCATAAGCCATTCATTTAATATCGAAACCATGCTCACATCAAATGTCCATACCCCTCTAAATTGACGATTTTCATCTGGGTCGTCTATGTTGGTCAATTCTTTGGTGGCAAGTGCAGAGCCGAATTTTGCGCCAAAGGACACTAAAAACCATTCTTTTGCCAATTGAAAATGTTTTTCGAGTGGAATATAAGTGATATTGGGAATTACTGGGACTTCGACATCTGGAATCCCAAACACATAAACAGCTTTTGCGTCTTGTGCAATGCGTGTGTAGCGCTTAATTTGTGGCAAGAATTTGCTCATGCGCTGAAATCCGGAAAAAATGACGGTTTGGGCATGGTCTACGAGGGTCGCATTTTCGATTTCGTAGCTGATGGTGTTCATGGTTTTACGGTCTTGGAGTAACTGTGTATCATCATTTTGTAGGCGTTCAACCAAATGATAAACCGAAAAGCTAGAATCTAAATTGATAGGCATAACCATTATCCTTTACTATAGGTGTGGGATGTTATATCACTTTGTGTGTATATTTCTTTAATTATATCAACCTATCATGAGTCTAAGTTAATCCTAAAATGATTCAATCCT
>CALDGT010000772.1 GCA_937942935.1 uncultured Chloroflexota bacterium
TATTCGCAATTTTACCCCACTCGCCGAAAAGTTATCTCCGATTGAAGTGGTCACAGTGTTGAATCGTTTTTTTGCGTTGGTTGAACCCCTCATCAAACAACACGGTGGCTGGATTAATAAATTTTTGGGCGATGGATTTATGGTGTTATTTGGTGTGCCTGTGCCAGATGTTGACCATGCAAAACGTGCTGTTATTGTTGCAAGGCAAATCCGTGAGGCACTAGCCACACTGAATGCACAACACATCGGACAATTTCCCCCTTTGTCTATTGGTATTGGGATAGATTGTGGCGAATTGGTGGCGGGGAGCATCGGTAGCCCAGACCGAATCGAATATACGGTGATTGGGGATGTTGTGAATGTTGCTTCACGCATAGAATCGTTGAATAAAGAATTGGCTACGACTATTTTAATTAGCGAGTCGGTTTATCAATTGGCGGGGGATGTGGGCGTGAATCGAGAAATGCCCCCAACACCAGTGAAGGGCAAATCAAATTTAGTCAAAGTGTATGCACTGGATTGAATCATGACACAACAACCCATTTTTCAGACCATCTCATTCCCCTCATCACGTCATATCGTGGTGGACGCGGGTTATTTGGCACACAATCGGCATATTATTTACGGATTTTTAGAAATTGATGTCACGATAGCCAAATCATTTATGCGTGATTATAAAGCCCAAAAGGGCGAGTCATTGTCATTTACAGCTTATTTGGTGATGTGTTTATCACATGCCATAAAAGCGCATCCATTGGTGCAAGCCTATCGTGGATGGCGGGGGCAGTTGGTGGTATATAATGCTGTGGATGTGGTGACACTCATTGAAGCCGAACAGGGTGGGGTAGCCATTCCGCATATTATCCGCAATGCCGACCAAAAATCATTGATAGAAATTCATCAAGAAATCCGCGATGTGCAATATAAACGGATGAATAGCCCGCAACGCACTAAAAAATCGAATCCTATGCTCTATGTACCGCGCTTTATTCGTATTCCACTCACCCGATTATTCTTCAAAAATCCACATGCGATGAAAAAATATGCGGGGACGGTGGTGATTACATCGGTGGGGATGTTCGGCAAAAGTCATGGTTGGGGGGTGGGATTTTTGCCCATGCACACCACAGGTTTAACCGTTGGTGGAATCTCGCAGAAGCCGATGCTCATCAACGGCGAATGGGTGAATCGGGATATATTGTGCCTCACATTGGCATTTGACCATGATGTGGTAGATGGCGCACCTGCATCCCGATTCGCAAAAGAATTGGTGATGTTGCTGGAATCTGGTTTTGGGTTATCCATCAGTTGAATCGCCCAAAAATGTTTTCGATTTGCTATGTTGGGCGGTCATCCGCACTGACCAGCCTGTCGGTTCAAAGTGTGATTTGGCTAACCGTGATAATACATCATTGGGTGAATCACCAAAACTGAGATGCACTAGTTGAGGTGCATAATGTTGGGTATGACCAGCGAGTCGGGCATGAAAATAATGAGGCATATCCGCGTTTTTACGCAAGGCTTTGGGTAGGCATATCATCCAGCGATAATCTTCATCGGCTTGATGAATAATGGGTGTGTCTGGTTCGATTGCTACTTCAAGAAGTGGGTCTGCAACCTGACTTACAATAATCTGGTTTGGCTCGACTGTGATTTGGGCATGATAATAGGGTGTGCGAAATAATTTACGCTCTGTCCATGCAAAAAATCGGTTGGAATTGAAAGCATGAATGAGCAAAAACCGTTTTTCATCTATCCCCAATGAAATCGAACATTCGTGGAATGATACGCCCATGTATTTG